>CAZSUE010000129.1:0-7852 GCA_964609045.1 uncultured archaeon
TACAACGAGCATTTCCACAGCCCGGAAGGGTTCGAGATCGTGCACAGCTATATCGGGAAGGGGTTCTCGCTTGCGATGCTGATCATTATCGCGTTCGGCGTGTTCCGGCTCCTCCCGGAGATGCTCGATAATATCTTCGATCTCATCGAGCTGCGCAACCGGCGCGCGCCTGGATATGACTTCCGCCCCATCGATGAGGATGCGACGGAGGAGGAGTAGGGCGAGGGACGCTACCCCCTATGTAAATGAGATGATCTCGTTTGAGATAACCACTCTGGAATTGCGCCCAACGGAGGCGGACCGACAACCCATTTCATAACGGGCGCCCGAAGTTCTAGTACTTGGGCTTATCGGGCAAAAATCAAATATAGGCTCGAGCACACCGAAGTTCTCGGTCAGCCACAACGCGCTCCGTCTCGCCTCTCTCGCGCCAGTATCGGGTCGGGATATCGATCGATCTCAATTCTCAACTCGAGCCAGCGATGGTACTCTCGCGTATGAGCGGGATCCGCCCCTGGCCAGACATAACCGCGCTAAGCCGAGCCATGCCAAGCCAAACCAAACCAAGCCAATCAATTTCATTTCGGTAGCGCAACGACCACGGAGGTCGTATTATGAAAGCCACTGAACTGGCCCGGTTCCATACAGATCTCGCCGTA
Source organism: uncultured archaeon (assembly GCA_964609045.1). Classification (GTDB taxonomy): domain Archaea; phylum Thermoplasmatota; class Penumbrarchaeia; order CAZSUE01; family CAZSUE01; genus CAZSUE01. Next base: position 660 of record CAZSUE010000129.1, read on the forward strand.
AGTCTCCCACCCGAGGATCGGCACTGGTCCGAACACTTTTTTGAACTCCTCGATGGCCTGTTCGAAATCTTCGTCGAGGATGATGCCGCGGCAGACGCAATCGAACACGAGGAGGCCGGCCACCTCGATATCGTCCGCACTGCTTTCCGCCATGGCCGCCGCTCGGTGCGCGGACTCGATCTGGTTCGTCTTCTCGCTCTTCATGATCCTGAAGGTTGCGCCTTCGGGGATGGTGCATGCGAAGTTCAGCGATCCATCATCGCTCTTGCTCAGCGGCACCCTGATCTTGTATTCGTCCTCCCCCGTATCGAGCCCGAGTTCGTACCTGATCAGGAACGAACCGACCTCGGAACTCTCCTTCAGCGTGTCCACGTCGATACCGATTTCTGCGGCGGCGTCGCGTGTCTCATCTTTCCACACCTCCCATGCGGGTCGATGGTCCACTTCGTAGAGGATATTCTCCTCGGCCCTGGTCACGGTCAATTCATCCCTGAGCGGGATATGGCCGTGCGCCACCGCGCCGTAGAACGGTTCGTTCGAGCCGATGAGACAGACGCCCACCGCATCGGTCTCGACGCGGTCGTCGACGAAGATGTGCGTGGTGTCGAACTTGAGGTCGTCGCCTGCTGCACCGCCGGCGAACTTGACATTCGAGCTGAAGATGTTCGACGCCCAGAGGGTGACCTCTTCGCCCTTCCCCGCCAGCCCGTCGACGAACATCAGCGCGGTCTGATACTGATACGCGCCTTCGTCGTGGGGGAGCCGGTCCCAAATACGGTTCATCGTTCCCACTGGATTGTCGTGCACGCCGGTCTCGATCTCGGTGGCGAACTGCATCTGCTCCGACGCGATCAGCCCCACGGCGACGCTCTCTTTTTCGACCCGTTCTTCGGTGAACTCACCACCGGTGGAGCATCCGATCAGCGGCGCATTATCGGTGGCGGCACGAACCGTTTCCACGACCTTCTGATAGTCGTAGACGCTGGATGCATAGACGATGGCGAGCCCGATCGCTCTCTGGCCAAGTTTCCCTTTCGCCTCTTCGACCGCCTCCGCTGCGCTTTTGGTGCTATCGCTACCTTTACTCAACCCTGTTGCTAATTTCGTTTCTCTCTCTCTCTCTCTCTCTGTCTCTGTCTCTGTCTCTGTCTCTGTCTCTGTCTCTGCACTCATCGTTATCCCTCACTTGAACTATATTTGATCATGAGAGTTTAAGCTCGTTCCGGATCCTTTTCACCCGCTCTTTAGCGCCTTTTTGGCCAAGAAACATTCGCAGGGCGCTCTCGATATGTTCGTCCAGTGCACGCTCGACCTCTGCCTTCGTTAGCGTGTCTTCGTTCGCGCCGATATTTTTCACCGCTTTTTTCACGATGCCTGGCCCGATGATCTGGATGTCGGATAATTGATCGATCAATTCGTCGTAGAGCCGATTACCCATTATATACTCTCCAGATTCCAGTGATTGGAGTCATGGTAATCTATGAATTGGTCAAGCTATTAAAAACTTGTCAATGAAAGGGAATAGCAGCTTTACTTCTACTATATCGGTATATCGGTATATCGGTATATCGGTATATCCGCGCCCCTTTTATCTCTTCCCCACACGCTCTCTTTCCGGTTCGAGGGTCGAGGATCGAAGATGAGAACGGAACGGCCAAGTTGCCATATATGCAGGTCGGTTCGAAACGGGTCGATGGCCGCGACGGCGCAAAAGCTAAAGTAGCCATCGGTCTATCCGCATGCCGAGAGGTTCATTCATGGGAATCGAACATATTTTTCGCGCATATGATGTTAGGGGCGTGGCCAATGTCGATCTGACGGCGGATGTCGCCACCCGTATCGGTATGGCGTACGGAACATTTCTTCAGGGCGAGGGTCGGATCTGCATCGGCCGCGATGTGCGGACCTCGAGTCCGCTACTCGCCAACGCAATGGCCGCTGGCCTCGCCTCCACCGGCGTGGATGTCGTCTCCATCGGATTGGTCCCCATCCCGGTGGCGAACTTCTATACCTGGCGCCATGATTTCGACGGCGGTGTCTATATCACCGCGTCGCACAACCCGGCGGAGTACAACGGTATCCGGCTTCGGCATAGCGACGGCACCGGGTTCACCGATGAGAATAAGCGGATCAAGAGTATCTTCGAAGGGGACGAGTTCGCTTTGGCGCCGTGGGACGAGATCGGCACGATCTATCGTATCGACCGCGCGGTGCCCATCGATGAGTTTTCGAGCTACCTCGCCTCGAAAGTGAGCATCGAACGACCGTTGAAAGCGGTACTCGATCTTGGCACCGGTGCGGGCGCGCTCGTGGCGCCGATCTTGTTGCGAAAGCTGGGCCTCGAGGTGGTCACATTGCACGCCCAGCTCGACGGGACCTTCCCCGGCCGCCCCAGCGAGCCCAACCGCCACACCCTCGGCGATCTCATGACACTGATCAAGGAAGTGGGTGCCGATTTCGGCGTTGGATACGACGGCGACGGCGACCGCTGTATGTTCGTCGACGATCGAGGGCGGATCGTCCCGGCGGAAAAGGTCGGCGTGCTCCTCGCCAAGCGGATGCTCGAGGAAAAAGAGGGCCCGATCCTCGCCAATGTCTCCTGCTCGATGATCATCGAGGAGGAGCTCGAGCCGCTGGGCGCCGATGTGCGCCGGACGCGGGTCGGCGATGTGTTCATCGCGCAGGCGATCAAAGAGACCGGTGCGATCCTCGCGGTGGAGACCTCGGCACATTTCTTCGTCCCCACCGGCTACGTCTTCGACGACCCGTACATCACCACCCTCCGTCTCGCTGAATATCTCGGCGAGACGGATGCGCCGTTCTCCGAGCTGGCCGATGCGTTCCCGTCCTATCCGTTCCTCGAGAAGAATTTCAAGGTCGCGGATGCGATCAAGTTCGATGTCGTGGAGGCGCTCTCGGAGCGTTACCGCAACGAGGGTCGCGACCTGACGCTGATCGACGGCGTGAAGGTCAGGCACGAGGACGGCTGGGTGCTCTTGCGCTGCTCGAATACGCAGCCGCTGATTAGGATGATCATCGAGGCGCGTTCGGAAGCGACGCTCGCCGCGTATCACGAGCAATATAAGAAAGAGCTGCTCGCCGCCGTGGACGCACTGAAGTGATCATCGCGCGGCGATCGCGGTGTTCTGCATTCCGTGTATCTGCATACCTCATCCGGCTCGGGTCCTCTTTCACTGTCCCTATCTTCACGATCTTTCCCATGATCTGGACCGAAGGGGACGCAGCGATAGGAATAGCAATATATACAGTGCCCTATTGCTTACCGATCCGTGATCGCGTTCGAACCCGACGCTACCACCATCGATCCATGGAGGACAGGATATCCGTTTCAAAGGCCAAGACCAGGAAATGCCAGGTGAGCGTTTGCCCAATGCATATGCAGAATTTCTCCGCCCGCTTCATGAGCCAGCAGCTCCCGCGCCGGAGCGGAAATACAAGATCTTGCTAGCTGGCGAGCCGCAGACGGGAAAGACCCTCATTGCCGAGCAGACCGATGCCTGTTTTCCGTTCAAGCCGTATGGTGTGAGCATCGGCAAGATCTCGCGCTATGTGGAACAGCATCAGAAATCGGTCACGCTCATCCTCTGGACGCTGACCCTGGGCCGGCCGAAGAGTACGACCTATTTCCGCGGTGCACGTGCGGCCATCGTCGTGGGCAACCTCGCCCGGCGTGAAACAGTGCTGAAGATGCGGGATTGGGCCGAAACGATCGAGGACTATTTCGAGTTCCTTCCCATCTTCTTCATCGGTACCATGGACGAATCGGCCTCGTTAGTGAATATCGAGACGATGAAACGCATCGCCGCCGATTATGAGGGCCTTCATTTCGTCATTCGGGGTGAGGACCCAGTTGCGTTCGAATCGGTGTTCGACCGCCTCGCAAAGCTGCTGCTGGATCGTAAGATCGAGGAATCGCCGGAAGAGCCGTTCGGGACCACGGAGTTCACATTCTGAGATATCGGATCACAATCGTTCTTTCGCTTTCGAACCACCAGCCCGATATGATCATGGTATCGATGCGAGGGGTACTATGGGCACGCGCGTTTGCGGGTGTGCAGGTGTGCAGGTGCTAGGGGGCAGCCTTAAAAGGTTGGATGTTTCTCCGGTATTCATAATACGATCGATGAAGCCCATTCTTGGGGCGATCGTGTTGTTCCTCCAATCGACAATACCATTCTGGTCACAATTGAGGTGTATACTATGAGTGAACCAATTGACCGAACCGATCCCGAGGCGGTGGCGAATGCAATGGTCGCGGCGGTGATCGCACGCGATTATGGGGCCGTTGAATCGTTGACGAAAATGTCCAAGCGCGAACAAGCCGAACTCGAACGCGAGGGCACGACCTACGGTGAGATGCTCGAGCTGCTCTGGAGTATCCCGGACTCGGATGTCGGCGGTGAGAAGCCGCTTCCGGACCTCGTCGAGCAGCTCTATTCCGGTGCGCTGGAAATGCATATCGGCGAGATACCCGCACCTGGTCCGGGCAAGATTGCCGCGGGCGTGATCGGTGAGACCGGCCCCGACGGTGAGCGTGTGCTCGTAACGATCCTCTTCGAGCAACCGGATGGGACCTGGCTCGCAGTAGAGCCGCCAAAGACATTACCCTCGGAGAAGATCGCGGAGCTGGGCTGAGGCATAGTGGCGCGCGTCTCCTTCTGGCACTTTGGCATCCTGGCACTCTGACACTTTGGCACTTTGGCACTCTGGCACTCTGGCACTCTGACACTTTGGCACTCTGGCACTCTGGCACTCTGGCACTCTGACAAGTGTATATCTCGACGCTTTCACCAATAGAGAGCGCCCCATCGACATTTGGACGATCGTTCCAATGATCTTATATGCGCCGAGCCGCAATGATCCTCACAATGGCGATACCTATGATCAAACGCGTGCTCCCAAGTATCTTCATATTACTCCTACTCATCGGTGCGGTCCTCATCTCCGGCTGCGTCGAGACCGACGAGAAGAACGAACCCGCCCCTGCGGGCACCCATACGCAACCGATCCTCGCGGGCGGGATGAACGAGTATGTGAACCTCTCCAATGCGTTCGCGTTCGATATCTATCCATACCTCTCCGACGACGGCGCGAACACCTTCTACTCGCCGTACAGTATCTCGACCGCACTCGGGATGGCCTATGAGGGCGCGCGCGGCGAGACCGCCGCGGAGATGCGTGCAGTGCTCGACCTCCCGACAGACGACGACGCGCGTCAGGCGATGGTCGGCGCGGTGCAGCAGATCCTCAACGAGGACGATCCCGCCTTTGACCTCGCCACCGCCAACGCGTACTGGCTCGATGAAGGCGGCGCGTTATTGGAAACGTACCGTAGGGTACTGGAGGATTATTACTTCGCGCACGGTGAGCGGCTCGACTTTGCGGGTGATCCCGCCGGTGCGGTGCAGCGGATCAATAGCTGGGTGGAGGAGCGGACCGAGGAGAGGATCGAGGATCTATTGAGCACGAGCGATATTAATCCGTTGACTTACCTCATCCTTACGAACGCGATCTATTTCAGATCTGATTGGAAGTACCAGTTCGACCCCGACGCCACCGACACGCAGCCATTCACGCTCGCCAACGGGACGACGGTGGAGGCTGAGACCATGCATATGTGCGATGAGACGATCGCGATCAATTATACCGAGACCGATGATGTCCAGTGTATCCGGCTCCCGTACCGTGACGAAGCGCTCTCGATGTATATCCTCCTCCCCACCGCGTCGAGCACCGGGGCGCTGGAGGCGAAACTTGACGATCCTTATTTTTCCGCGCTCAAGCGGAATCTGACCGGCCAATGGGTCGATATCTCTCTTCCTTCGTTCATCTTGGAGGAGAGGTACGATCTCAACGCGGTGCTCAGCGCCATGGGAATGCCCACTGCGTTCGGTGGAGCGGCGAACTTCAGCGGGATCACCTCCGAAGCGGACCTCTTCATCTCGAAAGTGATCCACCAATCGTTCGTCGAGGTCAATGAGGAAGGGACCGAGGCGGCGGCGGCGACGGCGGTGGTCATGGACCGGCTTTCGGCGGGCTCGTCCAGCCATGACCCCATCATTTTCCGTGCCGACCATCCGTTCATCTTCGTCATCGAGCACCATGAGACGGGCCAGATCCTCTTCATGGGGAAGCTTGGACAGCCGAACTAGGCGCTCTGTGGGCCGAGATGTATTCGCTCCCCCGCATGCTTGCGAGGGCTGCATGTGTATCCGGCCGCGTGGACGGTATGTGGTGTTAGAATTGGGAACCTCGACGGATCAGCTGACTTTCCGGCGGGTCGTGATCCGATTTCGTAACAGCGTTCGCGAATCTGCCACGTCTCGCTTTGCTCGACGGCAATCCCCCGAAACAAGTGTGTTTCGAGGTCGGCGATGTTTTGCTGCGCAGAACGCCACGCCCGTTTGCACCTATGGCGCTACATAGATCTGCCATTTTTCGCGCTGTGAAATGTGGCAGACCCGCACCGACCGTCTCCGCAACATCCCGTACCATATACGGTCAACCAGCTGCTGGCGCGTCTGATCGGCTTTTTTTGCCCCACAATCTTTAATAATCCGATCCGTGATGTAGGACCGCCTGTGGACCAACATTTGGCTTTTCGCTTTTCGGCTCCAAATTGAGGTAAATCATCTGTTTTGGTCCGAGCCACGGGGATAATAGGGGGAATACTATCCCACAGGGGTCACGACCATACCGTAAAACTGGAGGATTCGATCTCACCGCGAAACCGTACGCTGCCGACAGCGCCGCCGGGGAAGGAGTGACGCCAGTTTGCCCACTGTGTCATCACGAACTTGTCTATGTGGACCAGTACAAGCGCTGGTTTTGTGAGCATTGTCAGCAATATGTGAAGGTCAAACTGATCGAGACGCATCCGATCTGCCCGAGCTGTGGCCAGAAGGTCAATTATATCGACAAATACGAGCTGTGGTTCTGTGATACGTGTAAGGGCTACAAGGAGCCGCTGGTCCCCGCACCGGTCTTTACCCAGCTCGAGCGCGAGAAACCAAAATGCTCGCGGTGCAATCGGACTTTGACCTATGTCGATCGCTATGCGCGTTGGTTTTGCGACCATTGCAAGGAATACGAGGACGATCGCACCATCTTCCGCGAACGACAGCGACAAAAGCGCCAGCTCAAGAAAGTGGAGCGCAATCTGCAGAAGGGTC
>CAZSUE010000129.1:7862-9680 GCA_964609045.1 uncultured archaeon
TTCTCCCGCCGCGTATAACCGCGAACTCGCCTCGTTCGGACTCTCCGCCACATTGATACCGGCGGCCACGGGGAAGGTCACAAGTGCGGATCAGTTTGGGCAACCCGCCGTCCCGCGCTCGGCATCGTCATCGTCATCGTCATCGTCATCTGCATCCATAGCTGCGGGTGTGGGATCGAAACCTGCGTCAGGATCGAAGGCCGGCACCGGTGGTGCGGGTACTACTCTTACCGCTGGGCATGCGAAGCAAACGGAGGAAGACCGTCGCGAGATCAAAAGCGAGCTGGACAGTGTGCGGCGCCGGGTCAAGAAGATGGAGCGCGAAGGCATCTCGCTCCCCATCGCGCAGAAATTGCTGACGAAGGCCGAATATTCGTTCGAGAGCGATAAGCTCAAGGCGACCTCGAATTACCTCCTCGAGATCGAGGAAGAGCTCTCGCGGGTCGAGAACGAGCGATCGCTCGCACAAAAGACCGTCGATGAGATGGGCGCGCTCTTCGAGGCCGCGATACCGCTTAGGATGAAGATCAGGCCGGCGCGCGGCGAGCTTCGCAATGCAAAGAACGCGCTGCGCTCGAGCGATTTCTGGGACGCGATCAACCATGCCAAGAAGGTGCGTGAGATCATCGTGGATCTATTGCGCGCCAAGGTCAAGGAGATGAAGGTGGAGCTCAGCCGGTTCAATATCGAGCCGCGCGAGGATGTGGACCTCGAGATACTGGAGGACCTCTACCAGCTTGCATCGGAGAACCTCCAAGCCGGTGAGTTACAGCGCGCGATCAAGTATATCAAAGAAGGCAACGATATTATCGAACGCCCGAAAAAGATCGAGCGCACCCTATTGAAGGTCCAACGCAAGCTCAAGAAAACGAAGGCACACGGGATGGATATTTCCGCGATAGAAAAGATCTACGAGCAGGCGCAGGAGTTGCTCGAGGAGGAACATATCGGCCAGGCGTTCGATCTGGCGAACAATGCGCTGGATTCGGTGAACGAACTCGATAAGCAGTACCATGTCAACCGTGCCAATAGCGAGATCAGTGCGGCGGAGGACGCGATCGACGAGGCCAAAGCGGAGGATATCAACACGCCCCGTGCGGAGCGCCTCCTCGAGCGTGCATGGGAAGAGTACAACAAGGAGAACTACCTCGAAGCGGGGAACTACGGGATCAAATCCCAAAAGATGGTCTCGAAGACACGGCAGCAATATCTCAACGAGCTCATGGACCAGAAACTCGAAGCGCTCGACGAAGTGCTGGACCATGCCGGAGAAGAGGGTGCGCCCGCGCCTGCATCGCTTTGCGAGCAGCGGGATGCGATCCGCACCGCGTTCGAGAAGAATAAGGTGTTGAAAGCGCAGCGACTCTTCGACAAGCTGGAACCCGAACTCGTCGCATGGTCGGACCGTGTTTCGCTCGGTCTCCCACGACTTCTTTCGCCGGCGCCAGAGGAGACGGAAGCAGCCGAGGAGGTGGATGTGGATGTGGAAGTTCCCGTCGCACAGCTCCAACCGCTGTCACCGGTACCCGAGGACGAAACCGTCCCGGAAACGGCCGATGTGGAGGAGATCCAGCATCGGCGGAGCGCCATGATCAAGGAGTTAATATCGGTACGTGGATCGCCGGAAGAAGAAGAAGAAGAAGATGCGCCCACACCGCCCGCACCACCGACGCCGGAAGAAGAGCCCAGCGAAGTGGCGGTCGAGGGAGAAGCGCCCACACCGCCCACACCACCGACGCCGGAAGAAGAGCACAGCGAAGTGGCGGTCGAGGGAGAAGCGCCCACACCGCCCGCACCACCGACGCTCGAAGAAGAGCC
>CAZSUE010000130.1:0-9678 GCA_964609045.1 uncultured archaeon
GGGATCCGGCGACACACTTGTCGCCGGACGCTGACTCCGAGCGAAGCGAGGAATGACGCGACGGGGAACTGGGGGCGCCCCACCCCCGATTGTTTTTATCAGCCTTACCTGAAACAATACTCCTTCACATACCTCATGGATAGGAGTTTTTGTTTCATGGTATTTGATTCGATCGTATGATCACGCGCCGGCGCAAGAGCGGTCGGTGGGACCTTGAAACGCGCAAACCGCGTACTGCCCAGCGGGTGAGCGTGGGGCCAATACCGCGCGGCGCATTAAGCCTTTCTGGTGCAACTCTACCTTTACTTTACCCTTACTTTACCCTTGTCCACCCTTACCTTTCTCTCTCCCTCTACTTCTACTTCTACTTCTACTACCGGTTCTTTGGAGTGAATTTTGGGCAATTGGTGTAGGACGACGGGAGGTATGCGCACGAATGGCGGGAGCGATGTGAGGATCAGACGGCGTTCATCCCGGACGAATTGTTCGCGATCGCGGTCTCATCGCAACTCTCAGCTCATCTAAGATCCCTATTCATCTCAAAATATCGGTAGCAACAACCATTAAACATTAACCAACAATCAAGAATCATCAACGATCACCTGGCTTCTGCCGATGGAGCCATCGTATCGCGATCGCGACGCTTGCCAGTATCACGCCGCTCCCCAGCGTCCAGTAGAAGACGGTGCGCTTGCTCGCGCCGCCGAACATGCCGTTCTCCGACGGTGCCGGTTCTTCGGGGCCGCTCCCTCCGTCGTCGGCGTTCTCCGGTGTGGGGTCGCATTGCTCGTCGAGCGATATGGTCCACTGCGCCCTGACGAACGCAGCGCCGTCGGTGCAGTTCAAATGCAAATCGACCGCCGCGGTCCGCGATGAGATATTGAGCAAAGCACGAACCGTGGGGCCGAGGGTAAGGTTGGCGACCCGCCCGTCGTGTGACCATGTCACCGGGACGATATGCTCGGCACCATCATACCGAAGGAGCCACTGGCCGGTGAGCGGTTCGCCGTCGGGGTCCACGACCTCTGCAAGAACCCGGCGGGTCTCCTCTGGATGGAGCGCGATCGTACTCCCCGCTCTTGGCAGCGCACCGACGAGGAGGGGCGGTCGGTTCGTCTCCGCCACCGTCACCGTCCACGAACGGCCGATACGGGCGGAGCCGTCGCTGACCTCCACTCCCACACGATACGGTGCGCCCCGGGCGGCGGTATAGTTCCACCCAACGGTCATGGATGCGGTGGTGTTGGAACGCTCAGTGCCGTCGATGAACCAGCGGTAGCTGAGCGTGTCGTCGTCCGGGTCGGTGCAGAGAACGCCGAACCGCTGCTGCATCCCCTCCGCAGTCGCCACCGCACGCGCGGGGGTCGCGTTGTCGATAACGGGCGGTCGGTTCACATCGTGCACGGTCACGGTCCAATGATAGGGAACCACCGACTGGCGGTCGTTCACCCGCACGGTGAGCGTATAGACCCCCGCATGGCGGTAGCCCACCTCGAAACGATAGGACGATGAGTCCGATTCGGCCACGATATCTCCGTCGAGGGACCACTGGTATCGGAGCGCGTCGGCGTTGGGGTCCCATGCGTCGATACGAAAACGCATCGAGGCGTTCTCGAAAAGGACCACCGGCCCGCGAGGGGCGGCGTGGGTGATCGCCGGTGGACGGTTGTGCGCCGGGGCGGTGATGAAACTGGAGCGGTATGGTGTGCGGAGTGCGTTGCCCGCACTGTCCGTTACCGCGGTGCCGATATCGAGCCGGTAGGTGGTGAACGGCGTAAGCGCCGCAGCGGGGTCGAAACTGATCGTGGTCGCACCGGCGGTGTATCGGATCTGGCCTTCCACCGGTACACCGGCCGAATCGAGAATGCGCACGGAGCGGTTCGTGAGGCTGTGCGGCGCCAGCGCCTCGGAGAACGCGATCTCGATAGTGGTCGTGACGGGGACATTGAGCTGGTTGTGTGCGGGGTCGGTAGCGACCACCAGTGGTGGAACTCCGTCGCCGGGTGGCTGGGTGGTGAACTGGACCGAGGCATCTGCGGCGGCGTTGCCCATGACATCCTCCAGCGCGCTGGTCACGATGAGTTCGTAGGCAATCTCGAACTCCAATATCCGCACCGGCTCGAACGATATCTGGTTGGTGGTGGCGTTGTAGGAACGCTCGCCCGCGACGCGCTCACCGCGCTCGTCGACGAGGTAAAGGTTCGAGGCGCGGAGCGTGGGCGGGTGCAGCGGCGCGGTGAGGTTGAGAATGAACTGCGCTCCCACCGGTACCGCCGTCGTATCCGTGGGTTGTGCCAGTGACACCTCCAGCGGGGTGCTGGCCACCGGTGTGAACATCACGGTCACATTGGACTGCGGGGTGAGCGTCGTTTCGATGAGGTAGGCTGCACGACCCCGCGCACGGTTGGTGTACCAGTCGACGACGGTCGCGTTCGAGACTTCATAGCGCTGCGACGCGTCGAGCATCGGCACCTCGACCATCATCGTCGCACCCTCGTAGCGCTCATTCTGGCCATTCTCGACCGCAATTTGCGTAACGCCGCTCTCGTTATCGTACCGATCCTCTCGGTGAAGGAGTGTGAGCGGTGTGGACGCGACCGCATGCCGCGCTCCGTCGCCGTCGGTATCGTACGAATAGGAGCGAACGTGCTGAGGCGTCACCCGGACCACACGGTACCCGTTCTTCGTGCCTCGGTCCTCGGCACAGGGACGTGTCTGGATATAGAGCGGGAGCGGGGGGATCGTATCGTTCTCGAGATCGCCATCAAGCGTGGTGAGCGTGCCGTCGAGCACCTCGTCGCCATGACGGTGCCCGGCGAGGACGATTGGGATATCGTAGCTCTCGCAGATCGTACGGAACTCATGGAGGTACCGGTCCGGTACGCCTCGACCGCTGGAGCTCGCCGCAGGTGCGTGCAGCGAAACGATACGCTGGTCGGCGTCCATATTAGCGGCGAGGTCGTCGAGGAGCCACTGGATCTGCGACCATTCGAACCCCTGGACATTGTTCGAGGTAGCCGGAATAAGCCCGTCGGGGTCGCCGCTGAGCGTGGACCACTTCCCGGTACTGAGCATCACGAAATGGTAAGGGCCGATATCGAAGGAGTAGTCGAGTTCGGGGTTGATCAGGGTGCGATAATCGTCGATACCGTGCCCCGAGGGGAAGGTGAGCGGGTAGCTGTATTCGTGGTTGCCCGGGACCGTCACCAGCGGCGCCTCCAATCCGCGGACCAGCTCGAGATATTTCAGCGTCTCCTTCGTCTGGTTGCCGCCCACATTGGCGTCGACCTGGTCGCCGGTGTCGATGACGATGTCGGGGCCGATGATATTGAGCTCCTCGACCAGTTGCGAGAAATACTCGACGCTGTCGTCGAACGAGCCGCCCATGCGTTGGTTCAGATGCGCGTCGGTGATGTGGACGATGGTGAGCGTGTCGGGTATCGCTGCACGGAGCATCACCGCATCGGGCTGATAGGCGAGCGTGCGCGATGGTGACCTCGCAGATGCGTCGTTACGGTGGACGGGTGGCTCGGCACGCTGGATGACGAGGTCGTAGAGTCCCCGATGCGCCGCCGGGGGGAGCTTTGCGGTCATATTGATATTGAGGTGGCGGCCATGCTCCTCTACCTCCCAATCGGCCAGGGTGAGCGTGTAATTGCTATATGAATTATCGAGCCGCACGATCCAGCTCGCCGGGTCGGGGTCGTCTGGGGGCGCTATCTCGGCGTCGGGGCGCGGGGCGAGGCGGATCGTGAGCATTTCTCCATAGCACCTAACGGCTGCGCGGGTGAGCCGCGGCGTGATCGATACATATGGATAGTTGTACGGGTAGAACCGGAGAGCTTCGGTGGGTTCGACGGTGGATTCGTCGGTGGGTTCGTCGGTGGGTTCGTCGCTCCGGGTCGCAAAAGCTCCCGAGCGTTCACATGTAGACCCCTCGGCATCACTTATATGAGCGGGACTCTCGGGTCCGGCCGCAATAACGAGCACCGATGGAAGTGTGAGGACGAAAAGAGAAATGAGGACAAATGCGAGCGGTGTGGCTATCGGTCTCATCGTTCCAACATCACCTCCGATCCCGATTTACTATCCATCTGATTGAACATGCCCATCGCATCATTCATTGAACTGGCATTTCATTGACTCCGCCGACGACGGTGATATGCGACGATCAAGAGTGCGGTGATCGCAAAGAGTATGGCGCTGTTGAGGACCCACACCCAATTGGTCCGGTACGATGGTGCGCGGTCCTCGCCTATCGTGCTGTTGTTCGTGTTGCGGTCCTGTTCAGCGGTCTCGGCCCCACTACCGGGGGCGAGCTCCAAGGTCCAGTTCAACGAGGTGGTGGCCGCGCCGTCGTGGACCGATAATAGAATCTCGTGTGTTCTCGTCGTCTGGGGCTTTGCAAAAAAGAGCGCGGTGCTGTTCAATGTCACCTGCGTGCGATTATGGGCGAACCAGAGCGGTGTGGTATCGAGCAGCCATGAGGTCTGGACCGGATCACCGTCCGGTTCGAACACCTCCACGGCGATGGTGGTGGCGTTGCCCCATTCACAATGCAGCGTGGTATTCGGTGCCGGAACGGCCCTTTTGAGCACCGGCGCGCGGTTCGTCGGATCGACGACCACCTCCCATAGCTGCCCGATCGTATGCTCGCCCGCACTGACCTCGACCCAGATGCGGTGTGGCGTCGCGTTCGCAGCGCTATAGTTCCATTGGAGCGCGAGCTCGGCGCCGTCGCCGGCGATGGTGCGCCCATCGAGATACCACTGGTATGCGAGCCTGTCGCCGTCGGGGTCCTCCGCCATCACCGCGAATCGTTGGGTCTCGCCCTCCGACGCGCGTGCGGACGCAAAGGGCGTACTATCGATGATGGTCGGCGGTCGGTCCACCGGTCGAACCTCGATGGGCCAGGTGTATGGCACCACCGTGCTTCGGTCGTTGACGCTCACCGTGAGATTGTACCGTCCCGCGCTCTCGAAATCGGCGGTAAAAGTATAGGATCCGGAGCGGACCTCGGGGAGGACCGAATTATCCAGTGACCACTGGTACTGGAGTGTGTCGCCGTTGGGATCGTCGGCGACGATGGAGAAGCAAAGCTCCGTGTTCTCGAAGACAATGCTCGGCACGGGCGGCGCGGTCCGAACGATCCGGGGTGGATAGTTGATCTCCGCCGCGGTGATGAACATCGACTCGCCCTTTGCGATTAGGCTATTGTTCGAGATATCGCGCACCGTTGGGTGGACGCTGATATAATAAAAAGTAAACGGCGCCAGCGCGGTGTCGGGGACGAAGCGCGCGCTGTAGTTCTTGGCGTCATACTGCACCGTTCCCGCGACGGCCGCCCCCTCCTGCGTCGTGAGCAAGATGGCACCATCCAAAGTGGAGGGATCGATGGGTTCGGAGAAGCTCACTTCGACCGCTGTATCCAACGGGATATATTGAGCATGATCGGCGGGACTGATGCTGGTGATCCGCGGCGGGCTGTCGTCCGATTGCGAGACGGTGCGGAAAGTGAACGCTAGCTCGCTCTCGAGATCGTTGCCCCGGCGGTCCTCGAGATCGGTGGTGGCGATGAACCGATACTCACGGTCGAAGTCGAGGAGCGTATCGGGAGAGAACCGCGCTTGGTGGAGCGCCTCGTCGTAGACGATGCGCCCGGGCACCGCCTGCCCCACATCGTTCTCGAGATAGAAATGCTCGGGGCGTAGCGACGGACGATAGAGCGATGCGCTGAAATCCACCGTGACCCATGCGCTCGTCGGCACCGCGCTGAGGTTGCCGGTGGGCGAGCTCACCGCTGCGTTCAACGGTGTGGCAGGCACCGGTCGTAGCTCGATGGTGCGGTTCGCGTTCGCCGCAAGCGCGCACTCGAGAATGATATGTTCGATCGTATCGGAGTGACACCAACCGACAATGGTCGCGTTGCGCGCGTCGTACCGTTGCGAGGAGCTCGGGCGTGGGACATCCACAGGGACGCGCACGCGATCGTACGATTCGGTCTGCTCGTTGGTCAAATTGATCCGCATACCCCCGGAGGGAAGGCTGTGCCGCTCGATACTGAGCTTCGTGAGCGGTGTTGAGGCGAAGGCGCTGCGGTTCCCGTCGCCGTCGTCGTCATAGGTGTATGAACGGATATCGCTCCCCGATAATCTGATGATGCGATAGCCGTTCCGATCACCGGTGGATGCAGAACCGGGGCGGGTCTGGAGATAGAGCGGGCGTTGGAGCGTGTTGGCCTCATCGGTGCCGAGCTCGCCGTCGATATATTGGTATGCACCGTCGAACGCTTCGTCGTCGTGCGTATGCCCCGCCAGTACGAAGGAGACGTTGTAGACGCTACAGAGCGTATGGAACGCGTCGAGATAATGGAGCGGTCGTCCGAAACCGTTCTTGGTCACCGTCGGTGCATGGGTGGCGACGATACGCTGGCGCGCATGCATGTTCGCCGCGAGATCGTTCTGGAGCCATTCGATCTGGTCAAGGGTGAACCCCTGCGTGTTCACCGTGGGGCTGGGCACGAGGCCGTTGGGGTCGCCGGAAAGGGTGGACCATTTCCCTGTGTCGACGGCGACGAAGTGGAACGGGCCGATGTCGAACGAATAATCGAGCACGGGATTGACGAGTTCAAGATAATCGTCGATCCCCCGCCCGCGCGCCCCGGAGATCGGATATCCATATTCGTGATTGCCTGGCATGGCGAAGAACGGCACTTCGAACCGCGGGAGCAGCTCGAGGAGCCGTTCTGTCTCTTGCGTCCCGTTCCCGCCGATGTTGGCGTCGACGAGGTCGCCGGTTGCAAATACGAGATCGGGCGCGATGAGGTTGATCTCCTCGATGAGCTGCTGGAAATAGACGACGCTGTCGTCGAACTGACCGTTCCGGAGTTGGTTGATGTGGATATCGGTGATCTGGATGAAGGTCAGCTCCTCGTCGAGCGCGGCGTCGAGCTTCACGGCGTTGGGCTGCACCGTGCGGACATCGGGGCGGTGATGGATCAGTTCCAGCGCATAGAGGTCGCAGAAGGCGTGGTCGGGCGTAATGCCCACGATGGTGCCCACGCCGTCGCCGTCGGCGGTGCGGGTGATGGGCAGCTCGTACCCGATATGGCCGTTGGTGAGGCGCAGCGTCCACTCCTCGCTATTGACGACTGGATACGGGGTCTGAAAATAGACCTCGAGCTCGTCGCCGGGTGAGAGGATGGTTGGGAGCGTCAACCGCGGCCGCAGCAACTCGAGCGTCGCTCCGCTGCTACGACCCCGGCCCCGACCCCTATCCCCAGAGGCATGGCTACGCACTGATCGAGCGAGGGTGTGAGGGAGCGCGGCTTCGTTATCCACTCCCCGTGCGATTCGGTTTTCAGACGCGAAATCAGTTCCGATCATGAACGGGTCGATCGTACTGACGAGCGTGATGATGATGGCGATCGTGATAGGGGCGACGACGTTCAATCGTCCATATGGGGTTTGGTGCATGGTGATCACCCAGGCGGCACGGCACGTGATTGCGAGAGATGTATTGCGGATGCCATCGATATCGAACGGATCAATTGTGCAGCCTATTCCCGTGGCAATTGGTGCTCATGCCGGAGTATGGGACACCGGCACGCACGACCGATATCGGGTAATGGACCATGCCGATTGGTGAGTTAAAAATGTTCGCTCTAGTTTTCGATCCCATTGCGAAGTTGCTCTCGGAGACTTCCATGACCTGGGATACGAAGCGCTTCAGCCCCATGTCTCCAGTGCGACCTTCAGCTCTTCGTGCTCGCGTTTGGCGCGTTTGATCGTGCTCCCGCTCATGATCGCGTCGATGGCCTGCCGGAACGCACGCGCGCCCGCCGCAGGGCCCATGGGGTGTGCGTGGATGCCGCCGCCCACGCCGATAACGGCGTCGCGGCCCAGTGTTTCGAGGATATCGGGCACCATGGCCACGGTCACTCCGCCGCCGGCCATTGGGAAGGCGGGTTTGAGGTCGTACATCGGGAAGGTCAGCGCATGCGCCGCTTGGAGGTATCGTTCCTCGAGGAACGGCGCTTTCCCCATCGACGCGGGAATGAGCGCGATATCCATCCCGATCATCCGCGCGAACTTCCCGATGATGATGTGCGACGCCACACCGGTGGATTCGCCCATATACATCGCCCCACCGAAATCCATATGCCCGAGCACCGGCACCTTCACCGACGGGTCTTCGATCAGCATCTGGGTGGCGGAAAAGCCGACGGTGACATAGTTGATCATCATGGCGTTTGCGCCCAGTTCCTGGACGAGGTCCGCGTTCTCGAGGATGCGGCTGACGTCGTCGGTGATATTGACCGTGTAGAGTGTCTTTTCGCCTTTCTCCTCATTAGCGCGATCAGCCGCCTCCATATAGGCGGTGATGCGCTCCTCGAGCGTATTGAACGAGGCGTTCGCGATCAGCTCGTCGTCCTTGACGATATCCACACCGCCGCGCGCCGCTTCGTAGAAATACTGTGCGCCGACCTCTGCGGTGAACCCGGTGCAGGGCTTGATCATGTTATTGACGAGCGGGCGCTTCGGTATCCCGAGCGCGTCGCGCACGCCCTCGATGCCGAACTGCGGCCCCGGGAAATTGGCGACATATTCTTGAGGGAAGCGAAGGTCCAGCAACTTGATCTTACCGCCGGCGGAAAGGTTGCCTACGGTGGTGGTCAGCATCATTGGCAGCTGTGCGCCGATATTGATGGCGGGGTATGCGATCTGGACGATGTACTGTCGCTCGGTGATGTCGCGGGGTAGCCCGTGCTCAAAATAGGGCGCTTCGTAGACCCCCATCACCTTGCCCACGCTGCGTTTGCGCACCTCCGGCGTCTCGCCGGGCACCGGTGTCCATGTGCCGGTGGTCTGCTCGATGGCGGCGATTTGCGCGATCTCCCTGGCGTTCAACCCCGGTGGCAGCGCCATATAATAGGTGGCGATGATGAACCGTTCGGGGTCGATCGCCTCGGGTAATGCTTCGGGGAGCGCTTCCAGGTCTTCGTACTTCTTCATCTCGAACTTCACCGTCATAACTCCGACCTCTTTTCGGGTTCATCAACTCTATCATAGTATTTATTTATTGTTTCTTTCTGGGCAGTGGTGCGGTGTGCGGGGAGCGGTTTGCGGTGTGCGGGGAGCGGTGTGCGGTGTGCGGTTAGCGGGGAGCGGTGTGCGGTTAGCGGGGAGCGGTTAGCGGTGTGCGGTTAGCGGGGAGCGGTTAGCGGTGTGCGGTGTGCGGTGTGCGGGGAGCGGTGTGCGGGGAGCGGGGTGCGGTTAGCGGTGTGCGGTTAGCGGTGTGCGGTTAGCGGTTAGCGGTGTGCGGGGAGCGGTGTGCGGTGTGCGTGGGGCGGAATAAGAATTGCCTGAGAAGCTATTAGCTTTCGCTGCTCGGGATCGAGGCTTCCCGACAACACGCTTTGTAGCGATTGCGGCCAGTTCTAGTATATAGGACTTCTGGGGAAAAGATATGTAGGGGTTCGGCTGCGCCTCCGTTCTCGGTCAGTCACTAACACCCATTATAGGGTTGACCAATGAAAACAATGAACAATGGATGCAACCCCCTCAAACATCCCGAACTCCCTCCTTTTTGTGCGTGGCCAGTGCTTCATACTTCATTTCAAATCGTGTAACAATTTCGAACCCCGATATATTGGCGGAGTCATCATTTTCCCTCCGC
>CAZSUE010000131.1:0-7787 GCA_964609045.1 uncultured archaeon
AAGGTGATCCGGGGGCGGCCGGCGTCCCCCCGGGCCTGCTCGATGAGGGCCGCGGGTGACCGGAGACGAACACATGCCCGTCGCCCCAGGGATAGGTGACCAACGCACCTTGCGTATTGGCCGTGCGTCGAAGGATCACCGTGCCACCGTCTGGATAGGCGGTGATATAGCCGTCGATGTTCATGGTGAGCGTGCCCGTGCTCCCGGAGCTATCCTCCGGCGCGAGCTCGGCGAGGAGTGGATGATAGGTGTCGATGATAGCCGCGCTATGGTAGCAGTTCTGGTCCTCGAACCATCCATAGCCCTGCGGCGATCCTGGCAGTACCGAGAACTCGACGCCACGCGCCTGGGTGAGCGCGATGATCGTGCCACCGTTATGCGCGTACTGTTCGAGCTTGTCGGCCAATAATTGCGAGTTCTCCAGCCCGAACAGTCCAGCGGAGGGGATGAGGAGGATCGGATGCGTTTCGGCCATGGAGGGGTCGAATGATGAATCGACAAAGACCACCGGCTCGTTGAAGGCCTCGAGGAGCGCCGCGGCGCTGGTGGAGAACCCGTTGGCGTAGATGGCCACATCCGCCGCCGCTTCCAGCTCGCCCGCCAGCGCCGCCGCGTTGGCGGAGAGGTCGTCGAAGCGCGCGCGCTGCTTGCGGTTCCATTCGAGCAGCGCCGTGCGACCCGCGTCGGTGGTCAGATCGAACGCCTCGTCATGGTGGTTGAGAAAGAAATCGTATTCCAGAAGTTGCTGTGCCCGCGTCCCGCCCTTCCCAATCGCCATGCGGAGCGTCACATCGTTCATATCGTAGGCGGTCGTACCGTAGTTCATGCCGGGGAGGATCGCGTCCGAGACATCGTACCGATCATCCGGTGTCCCCCCGCCGGGTTGCTGGTCCATGGGGATATCGTACCACCAGTACCAGAACCGTTTCGAGAGATCGTAGGCGACCTCGTCCGCCTTTCTCTTTATATCTTCGGCCTTGTCGACCCCCTTTTTCAGCAGTTCCTTCCCCTTCTTGAGCCACTCCCTCCCCTGCTTCTTGAGGTCCTTTAGCATCAATTCCCCCGCGCGCTTGAGGATCTGGACCTCCTTTCCGATCTTTTTCTTGACGCGCTCGAACGTTTCTTTCGCCTCGTCGTATCTCTCGCCGAGATACTCTTTCGTCCCATCGTAGAAGTCCTCGATATTGCGCGCCCATTTCTTCGTCCACCCCTTTTCGAACACGAACTTCGAGAGGTCCTTGTACCCGTCGGCGATGAAGTTGATCGTCTTTGACCCGAGATAGAGGACACCGGCACCAACGGCGGAGACCGCGGCGACCTGGAGGCCTACGGATAGCGTGAGCCCGCCGACCGCGACAAACCCGACCGCCTCGCCCGCCAGTAACAACACACCGCTCCCATAGGCCATGGTCGAAACCATTCGCCCGCCCTCCACTGCGAGATTGTTATTGGTCGCGGTACGCGAGTTCTTATCTCTCTCCGCCTCGATCTTCTTGACATTATTGTATGTATTGTAGACCTCGGTAACGCAGAAGAGTGCGGGGCCGAAGAGTTCCTTACCCGCCGTATTGGCCACCCATCCGAAATTCTCCACTCCATTGACCGAGACATAGGAGTTACAGAGATCGAGCATCACCCCGAACCCCGTGCCGAGATAATCGCCGAGCCCCGACTCGTAATTATTGCGGATAAGCTCCGCGGTCTGCTGCGTGACATCACCGCGTGTGGCGGCATCGGTAACGGTATCGGCATCAGTATCAGTATCAGTATCAGTATCGGTATCGGTATCGGTATCGGTGTCGGGAGGAATGGTATAGAACGCGGTCTGGGTCTCGCCGGTCGCCGGTTGAGTGATCTTGTACCCGACGCCGGACCAGTGATCGAACGATACCGTCTGGGTCGGGATGATGACCTCGTATCCCTCTGCGGCGGCGGCGCTGAGTGTGGTGGTAACCGTCTCCGGGAAGGGGAGCGTACCCACGATCGAGGCGTAGTTCGTCTGGTTGATGACGGCGAATGCGACCCCATCGTACGCCGCCTTTTGGAAGATGAACGAGAGGGAGGGATGTTGGAACCGGATGAAACCGGAATATTGTGCGACCTCGAACCCGATATCGCTGGCGTACGAGACCGCCTCGAGAAATGCCTGCTCGTATTGTGCGGCATATTGTGTCTCCGTGCCGTAGTAGTACGGGTTCACCGCCTCGCGCATTATCTGGAACCGAAAATCCTCGTTGCGGATGCTCGTGTTGTCCGCGGTGAGACGTGGGTTCGTCCCGATCATGACCATGGACGGCTGGCGGACCCACTGGATTCCGAGCAGCATCTCGGTCTGCTCGAAATAACGGTCCGCCTCGAGAAAGTATTTGAGCCCGGCGAGGTTGAGCTTCTCCCCGAACCACTCCTCGAACGGTATGGCGACATGATCGTCCAACATCGACGCGACGAGGAGCCGTTCTGCCCGGTCGAGGACGGTCTGCGTCGCCATCTGTCCGCCGTCGAGGACCAGCGCGTTCATCGACCCTGCGGCGATGGTCGTATTGGTATGACCGTCGGGCATGTTCGGTGAGATGAACTTGACCGCTAGCTCTTGCGCTCGCCCGACGCGTACGAGGTCGCCCATTGCCACTATGCGTCCGTTCAGTAGGACGGAGGGGACCATCTGCACTTCATTGAGCATTGGCCCGGTCCCGTCGGCGGTGTCCGGGTCGACCGTTCCCGCTTCACGATGCGCTTCGGTGGCGAACTCGTAGGTGACTATGAGCCGCTGGCCGAGGATATCCGAAGTGTAGAACGTGTGTTGCGCGCCACCCATTTCCAATTGCACGATATGCCGCAGCGATTGCGGGAGCGTGCGATATTCCCCGAGCACCGTGGCCACCGTGTACGGCAGTGTGGTGGGGAGTGCGGTGAGGGGGTTCTGTTCGGCGATGGTCTCGGCACCGAACACTTCGCGCTCGCTCGTCTCACCGTATTGCTCGTAGACCTCGTCGCTCAGCGTGGTAGTGACGCCGTCCAGTGCGTCAATGAAGGCCAACGCGTTCACGCTGGCGGTGCCCGTGGAGCCATCCTCCGTGATGGAGGGCGCGAGGTCCTCGGCTATCCGGTCCACGCTGTTTACGAGGTGGTTGCGGAGAAGCGGCGTGGTGCGCTCGATGATCTTGAATGACGGATCGAGCGGGTGCCAGGCGTCGGTGGAGTCAGTATACACTTCCGCCCACACATGCTCGAAGGTGAGCGTGGACGCCGTGATACTGGCGGGGACGCCGTTGTCGTTGAGGAGCCGGAGGAGCACCCCTTCCGGGACACCGAACCAGCCGATCGCCGTCTCCACTGGTACCTCGACGGAGCCGTAGACATACCGCGCCGGATAGCCGGCTTGGCGGAGAAACGCGATGAGGAGCGCGGCTTGGTCCGCGTCGTTGCCCACACCCTCGTAATAGGTAAAGGCGGCGCCCTTGATCGCACCGAAGTAGGGTTCGTACGCGATCGTGTCCCGGACGTAGGTATAGATCGCGATCGGGTCGCCGTCGAGGTACGCAGCGAGATCGAGGAGCGCATCCGTGAGCCGCGTCGCGTCCGCGTTCTCTTTGTCCGCAGCGGTGGGTGTGGCGCCGGATTCGTAGGCTGGCGTGATACTGCGTGTCGAAGGCTGCGTTCGGGGGGCTTTGGGGAGACCGCTCAGCCGTTGCATTGTGAACGACGGCGTGAACGGTCCGCCGCCATCGACGATCGTGGTCGTGGTCGTGGTCCTGGTCGTCGTTGGGGGCGGGGTGGTCCACTGCGTAGCGATCAACCCGCCAAGCGGTGTCAATATGAACAACGCGGCCACAACGAATGTCAGCAGCACGTGAGCGACGGTGTGGTGGCGGTGTTTGAACAGAGTGAATTGTTGCAGTCCGTGATCCGGGCCGAATGTGTGTGTCATAACGATCTCCTCCGATAGTTTGTTACATGATCAGGATGGTGAGTGACAGCAGTGGGTATTGGTGGGTATTGGTGGGTACTGGTGGGTGCTGGTGGGTACTGGTGGGTAGTTGTGGCATTGGTGGGTGTGGTCTGTTCGGGGAACAGGACCGGCATGGTCCTTCAGGGCGCTACGCTTCGACCGTTCGTGTTCCTGTCGATGGTGCAGGGGTATGGGGGGGTCGCTTTTTGGTTGAGATATCGAGAACGAACGACAGCTGGACGCGGAGCACGACTACCTGTACGGGGCCATGCTCCTGCAGGAACGTCATCCAGACGGGGGTCATGGAGGTTGAGGTGCCGATATACCATGCTGGACACGGGAGCCAGTGGGAGTATATATCCATTTCACTGACACTGGACGGTACGGTCAACTCAACGGCAGATCCATCGTGCCAGTTCATTCTCCATTCTCTTTTTGACCTCCATGGTTTGGTTTTGTTCGGTGTATGTGCCTGTGCGCTCGGGGCGACATTTCCCACGCTATAGGTGGTCGGCCCGCCGGCTCCACATGCGACGCACCCCAACTTTAATAAAGAATGATCTGATTACCCATCTCCCGGTCTCGACGAACGCTTGATTTTCGTAATATAGAGACCGATCCAGAACCTGTTTGTAGGAGGGACATTTGTCCCGAAGGAACTACATGGGGTGTAGAATTGGCAGAAGAATATATCGTCGACGCGGTCAACCAAGCATTGAAAGAACGCCCGTCGCGGAACTTTACCGAGAGCCTCGAGCTGGCGATCAATCTCCGCGATGTGGACCTCGGCCAGCCAAAGAATCGTATCAAGGAGGAGATCGTCCTCCCCAAAGGTCTCGGCAAACCGGTGAATATCGGTGTGTTCGGGAGTGGGGAGGTCGCGCTCCAGGCAAAGAAGGTGGCTGAAAAGGTCATTGGTCCGGAGGAGATCGAAGACCTCGCCTCGGATCGACGCACTGCGAAGAAGATGGCGCGCGACTTTCATTTTTTCGTGGCGGAAGCACCGCTGATGCCGGTGATCGGGCGAAGGATGGGTGTCATCCTCGGTCCGATCGGGAAGATGCCACAGCCGATCCCACCGGGCGCGGATCCCGCACCCATCGTGGAACGGTTACGCAGCACGATCAGGATCCGGACAAAGGATCGCCGCACCTTTCACGCCTTCGTCGGCACCGACGAGATGTCGGTGGACGATATCGCGACAAATGTCGCCGCGGTGCTCAAGCGTGTGGCAGCAAAGCTCCCCCGTGGTAAATTAAATATCGACTCCGCCTATCTGAAGACGACGATGGGACCGGCGATACGGGTGAAATAGAACGATCGCGATAAGGATGGTCGAACCGAGCTTTGACGCGGATGAACAAACAGGAATCGGTATATCTCGACGAACAAGAGAAGGTAGCAGATAGGAAAGGTGTGAAGAAATGGCACATGTGGCACCTTGGAAACGGGAACGGGTCAAGGAATTGACAGAGCTCCTCACAGGACACCCCGTACTCGGCGTTATCAGTATCCACGGCATCCCCAGCCCGCAAATGCAGCGCATGCGGCAGAATCTCCGTTCGAACGCGACCTTCACCGTCTCGAAGAATAAACTGATGTTACTCGCGATCGAGCAAGCGAAAAAAGAGGTCCCGAAAATCGAGGCACTGGTCCCATATATCCAGGGCCAATGCGGGCTCCTCTTCTCCGATATCAATCCGTTCCAGTTATATAAGAAACTGGAAGCGACGAAGACGGAGGCGCCGGCAAAGTCGGGCGATATCTCGCCGGAGGACATCGTGATCGAACCGGGCGAGACCTCGTTCAAACCCGGCCCGATCGTGGGCGAGCTCCAACGCATCGGGATTCGTGCGGCCATCGAGCGCGGGAAGGTCGTGATCAAGAAAAAGAGTAAGCTGGTGACGAAGGGCGAGGAGATCAACGCGCAAAAAGCGTCCATGCTCTCGCGGATGGAGATCTACCCCATGGAGATCGGGCTCGATCTCATCTCGCTGTTCGAGGATGGGACGGTCTTCGAACCGGACGATCTCGACATCGACGAAGAGAAGTATATCGATCAGCTTCGGGGCGCTGTCCAAAACGCGCTCCATATCGCGCTCCATATCGGCTATGTCACACCGATCACGATCAGACCGCTGATCGGGAAGGCGTACACGCACGCTCTCGCGCTCGCCACGGCTGGCGGCATCGCGACACCGGAGACGATCTCGCATCTTCTCTCCACGGCGCATCAGCAGATGCTCGCTTTGGCCAACGAAATGCCGGAGGCCTGTGACGACGAGCTGCAAGACCTTCTTGCAGGGGTGGCAATAGCAGCTCCGGCGGCCTCGCCCGCCACCGGTGCGGAAGGTGCCGAGGAGGAAGCGGAAGAAGAGGAAGAGGATGAAGAAGAAGAGGAAGCCAGCGAAGAGGACGGTTTCGCAGGGCTCGGGTCGCTTTTTGGCTGATGGCTGAACATGCGACGCGTTGTACCAATAGAGAGGTCCTGTCCCCGACCACCGACGACCAATACTTCATTCGACAGGAACAAAACGACGATCATATACGATCATATACGATCCACGACACTATCATCATAGAACGACAGATCAGGCGACCGAACAGGAGGTTACAGATATGGAATACATCTACAGTGCAATGGTCCTCCACTCTGCGGGCCAACCCATCACCGAAGCGAAGATCACTTCAATATTGAAAGCAGCGGGCGTCAGCGTCGACGCGGCGCGCGTGAAAGCGCTCTTGGGCTCGCTTTCCGGCGTAGACATCGAGGATGTGATCGCGAACGCCGCCGCCGCGCCTGTAGCGGCCGCGCCGGCAGCAGCGCTTGGCGGTGCTGAAGAAGGTGCGAAACCGGCCGAAGAGGAAGAGGAAGAAGAAGAGGAAGAAGAGGACGAGGTTTCCGAAGAGGAGGCCGCCGCCGGCCTCGGTGCGCTCTTTGGCTAATGCGAGGAGCTTCGAAGACCACTTCAGCCTTCATTTTCATGGAACCCCTCTGAAAGGGTTCCATTTCTCTTTTCACTTTTTTCGATCTTTTTCCCCATCACTTTCGTGAGGTTCAATAAAAGCGGTGTTTTGCTTCGATCACTGGCAGGTCGAATTGATCTGATTTATCTGATTTGATTTGATTTGATCTGATTTGATTTGATCCCAATCGAATTGAATCGAATGAATTGAATTGAATTGGATAGTCATCTCATATGATATGATACAATATGATATGATATGATACAATATGATATGATATGATCCAATCTAATTGTGTCGAGGCGGAGAGGGTTCGGTAGATATGGAGCTGACATGGGTCGAACAGTACCGACCGCAGACGCTCGATGAGGTCGTAGGCCACGACCAGATCATCGAGACGCTCCAGGCGTACGCGGTCTCGGGCAACCCACCGCATATGATCTTCGCCGGACCTGCAGGCACGGGCAAGACCACCTGCGCCATCGCACTGGCCCACGAGCTCTACGGCGACGAGGTATCGCAACATTTTCTCGAGCTGAACGCCTCGGACAAGCGCGGGATCGATATCATCCGCACCGAGGTTAAAAATTTCGCGTCCAACACATTTCTCCCGCGCGGACAGGTTCGCCTCCTCTTTCTCGACGAGGCCGACAACCTCACACGCGACGCACAGAACGCGCTCCGGCGCACCATCGAGCAATATTCGCGCAATTTCCGCATGATCATCTCGTGTAACTATTCGTCGCGGTTGATCGCGCCCATCGTCTCGCGGTGCGCCGTGTTCCGGTTCCGACCGCTGGGCGCGGCGCCGATACGGACCATTGTGGACCGAATCGCCGCTGCGGAAGCGCTCGATCTGACGGAGGATGGG
>CAZSUE010000131.1:7797-9641 GCA_964609045.1 uncultured archaeon
GTCAATACGCTCCAGATGGCGGCGATGACCGACCAGGCCATCGATGCGCAGGTGGTGCGCTCGGTCACGGGCGCGGTTGCGCCCGAGGAGCTGCGGGCGATGGTCGAGACCGCGCTCAACGAGGGATTCAAGCCGGCGCAGGAGCGCGTGCGCTCGATCCTCGATACCTACGGCATCCCCGGCCAGGAGCTCCTCTCCCAGCTCCATCATCACCTTTTCGGTCCGGGCGGCGCCTATACCGAGACGCTTTCCCAACGCGACCTCGCCTCGATCATCGCCCAGATGGGCGAGATCGACTTCCATCTTGCGGAGGGATGCCGGTCCAATATCCAACTGGACTCGTTCCTCGCGCGGCTGGTGCGGATCGGTACCGAAAGTGAAGGGTGACCAGCTCAGCTCAGCTCAGCTCAATTCAGATCCTATCTTATCTTATCTTATCTTATCTGATCAGGAGCGCGTTGTGGGGCAACTGGCCACGAAACTGGCCACGAACCGCGCAGGATAATTTTATGTAGCATCGGGGTGTTCGTACCTCCTCCGAGCCTATATGGGTGATCGCAGTGGCAGAATTACAGAGTTCGAATTGTCCCAGTTGTGGTGCGCCGATCGAGATCCAGCCCGGTGTGAGGGCTGCAACATGTGAGTATTGTGGATCGGTGTTGATGAACGAAAGTGCGGGTGCGGCGGCGAAGGCACCGCGCGGTCCGGCGAGCGCACCTCCGGCCGCGCCGACCATGACCGATACGAAGGTGAAGGTGAAAAAGGAGAGCCGCGGCCCGCTGGAGGTTGGAATGGGCGGGTACTACCGAGACGACCCGTTCAATATCGTCGGCGTGCTCGAATACGAGGACAACGAGGGCTGGCGGTGGGTCGAATACTATGTCAAGTTCGAGGACGGGCGGAGCGGATGGCTCGAGTACGACGACGATAGATACAATCTCCTCTTCGACCTCGATCTCGATGAGGATTACTGGAAACCGAAGGTCGGCTGGACCGGCAAGCTCAAGCTTCCCAACGGCGATAAGTTCAAGGTCACCGAGAAGGGGAAATCGAAGATCACCTACCTCTGGGGCCAGATACCGTTCTCCGCCACGCCGAATGTGAAGATACGATACATCGACGGGCGGCATCCGAAGAAGAAGAAGATCAGGTATAGCGTGGAGTATACGAAAAAGGAGACGGAAGCGTTCCGGGGCAAGCGGGTGAAGGTGAAGAACAAGGGCGGAATCGTCTACGTCTCGGATTGATCGTTCGCAGCGGCCAGATCAACGTGCGAGGTGATCGAGCATCACTCTGCGTGCGGTCCACGCGATCGCCGACATCGTCGCGATCGACACCGTCAAGATCGAGGATCGCGACTATGTCGTCCGCAGCCTGCATGCGGCGCTCGATAACGCAGGGGTTCGGGCGAAAAGCAAGCCGGCGGTGCATAAGTTCGAACCGCAGGGCCTCACCGCGTTCATCGTGTTCGATAACAACCATCTTTCGATCCATACCTACCCGGAATACGCGGTGGTCAAGATCGATGTGTATATGGTTATGGATCCGGATGATGATGCGGGTAGAGGAGCTATCGCGCCCAGCGCGTTGATCGAGACGCTGGCCGCGGCGTTCGGCGGCGAGGTGCGCGAGCTGCAGGTCTTTACGCGCGGTCGCATCGGCACCGTCGACGACGAGGTTTAGAAACCCGCCGACGATCGCGCACCCTCACGCCGTTCATTCTAACGTCGCGTTCGGAACCAAAACGGGCTAGGACGCCCGCACACTCGGCAAAGGGCGCCTCCCGCCGCCACCGGTAACAACAGCTTTATATTGCCGAAGCTTTGTGTCGTCGACGGTGACGC
>CAZSUE010000132.1:0-9619 GCA_964609045.1 uncultured archaeon
ATTGTTCCAGTGCTCCCGCACCAGTGGGCGCGGGAGTTAATCGAATTGCCCGAATGACCCCCGCCCCCCGGTTTTTTGATCTGTTATCGTCGTGTGTACTCGATGGCGTCCACCGGGCATTCACTCCGGCAGCGCTCGCAGAGGTAGCATTCACTTTTGAACGTATTCACGTACGCTTTGTTAGTGGGACATGCGCGTTCGCATCGCCCGCATTCGATACAGTTTTCGGTGCGCCGGAGTTTGTAGCGCGCGTGGCGCGCCACGAGTGCGAGGAGGGCGCCGTAGGGACAGAGCGCGCGACAGAATGGGCGATAGAGGAAGACTGCCATGGCGAGGAGCGCGAGGAAGACGACGAACGGTGCGACCATATATTGGACCGTGAAGACCGCGCTGACGCCGAGGATCGCGAGCAGCCCGAGGCCGGCGCCAAAAGCAAGCGCGACGATCGCCGAGCGCACCAATCGCCGTTCGCTCCAATTCGAGCTTCTTGCCCGGGGTATGGTATGCCAGTTCCTGGATCGCGCCGATGGGACAGATATAGCCGCAGACGACCCGACCGTACCCGAAGGTGATGAGGATGAAGACGCCGATGCCGACAAATGCGAACGGAAGCGGACGGATGGCGGGATCGGCGATATCGAGGAGAAGCATTTGGAGCTGGAGCGGGAAGAGGGGCGCGAAAAGGACGAAGCCGAGGATGGTAAAGATGATGAGGAATGCGACGCGGATCGGTGTGCGAAGCCGCCCGCGACAAAAAAGAAGGATGAGCGTAACGATCGAGACGAGCGCGGTGCCCATTGCGATGATCTGGCTGAGGTTCTCCACCTGCATGCGCGGTCACCAGAGATGGTACGAACGTCAATATCGTTCTCAGTTCGCTAGAACACTGCCTTCGATTATTTTCCGCTGTCACCGTTGGTAGTATGCCGCGTTAGGATCGAGCATCGATGGTGAAATGCCGAATGTCATCCCGTCAGTCCAAAGCGCGCAAAAGATGGGTGCGATAACGGCGTTGGACAGGTACGGTCACTTCGTCTTTCTTCGGCCCGATGACCGCGGGCAGCGTCCGAGTGCTCGGTGCTCGTGCGTTTTTATCCGAAGCCGTTATCCGAGTTGAAGGTGGTGATCCCGAACGCGCCACATGCGGCGAACTCGTCCTTCATCTCCACCGTATCGCGCAGCCGCCATTCACTGTCCATCTTACAACTGACATTGGCGTCCATCTCCTCGTCGTTGATCGTGTTCACCTGCGGCTTGAACTCCTCTTCCATCGTGTTCGCTTCGGAAAAATCGTCCCAGTAGTTCACATTGGCGAGCACGCCCGCAGTCTTGACACTGTCCACGAGATGCCAGACGAGATCGCGCAGATGCTTCTCGTATCCCGCCACACGCTCGCCGGTCTCCTCCTTTTTCGGATAGAGCGGCATCCGAACGATGAACACGGCCGGTTGCGCCTCTTCCCAGGTCATCTGCACCGAGACCGCATCCGACTCGCTGCCGCGGAAGGTCGATTCGTCGAAGCGGGTGAGACTGAACCGTGCGGTCATGTCGGTATAGCGCCAGTCGGAGAACTGTTTCGTGATCCGCGGGGTATGGTCGGCATTGGCCTTGATCCGGTCGGTAACATCGATGCCGGCGAGCTTGGCGCTAAGGTCGGGATTGATGATGAGATAGGCGCCCTTCCGTAGCCGCCCTTCGTACCGCACCCACTCCTCTGCGGAGACATTCGTGAAGGTGGGGTTGCGGACATTGCTCAGTCCACGGATCATGATGGTCGGATAATCCTCTGCGATGGAATTGTTCAGCTCGCGCCATGCACCGTCGCTGGAGAGGATATGCTCCTCGGATTTCGCGATCACCTTCGGGTTCTCGATGATCTCCGGCTCGGTGAGGATCGTCGCTTCCACCAGCGTGCGCACCGACTCCACGGTGCCCGCGCCCTGGAGAAGCTCGTTGATCGTCACGCGTAACCGCTCGCGGTACGCCTCGGCGCCTTCGCCGGTGACGCGGTCGAGCCCGAAGAGCGCGCCGATGCGCTCGAGGTCCTCGATATCCGCGACCTCGAACCATCGGCTCCGCATAATATTATTGATCTGCTCTTCGAAATGCGAGAGCGTCTCCGCGAACGAATCTACGAGGATATTGATCGTCGAATCCTCGCGCTCCGCTTGATAGAAATCCGGTAAACGATTGACCATCCTTCCCGTACTTTTCATCCCGCTCCACCTTCGCTTTCGAGTATTCTTTCAATTCGGTATCGGTCGTTGGTGTTGATAGACCTCGTTTTCGTACTGTTCATCGTCATAGAGGTCGGTATGTATGTTTGTATGTATGTATGTATGTTCAGGCCTTCGCGGTCGCTTCCTCGCCCTCAGAGGCCGTGGCTTGGACATCGAGCAGTTCCAGCTCCACATCGCGCAGCTTTGGCGTCTCGTCCTCGAAGATCTTGATATTCTCTTCCGCTTCCTTGATGATCAGCCCGGTCTCCTCGTGGAGCGCGTCGATGGTGAAGCGGCGTATCTCGAGCACGCCCTCGATGTTCGAGATGATATTGAACATCCGTTTGTAGTCGATCTCCTCCCCGGAGCGTAAGCGCTCGATATGGACATGGATCGAGCTTTCGATACGGTTCTGGAGCTGCCGTTTCGTCACCGTCTTATGCGAGGGCACGATCTCGAGGTCGAGATCGATCTGGACATAGGAGACCAACCGCGGCGTATACTGCGTAATGACCTTGAGGTTGTCGATGGTGGCGCGCTCTTCGTTCGCGATATTGACATCTTTCGTATTCGGGTCGACGCGGTGCCGCGTATCGTCGAGCATCCCGCCGAGCTGTTCGTCGAAGACCTTTGTGGTGACGATGATATCGTCGATATTATAGACATCGTCGACATTGACCACCGCCTGGATGATCCGGTTCTTCAACACGGTCTCGCCCGCCTTGAGCGCGTTCACATAGTTGATCACCGCGTTCTCGATCGTATTGATCGCATCCTGCAGTTCCTCGTCGGTGCGCGTCTTCTCGTAGAGCTTGGTATAGATCTCGAGATCGGCCTTCACCAGCTCCACACTCTTGATATTGACCTGGATGCCCACCGGCCGATGCGTCCGGACCACTTCTTGCACTTGGAGATACTCGGCCGATTCTTCGTCGGAGAGATCGAGCCCGTCGATGATGATATCGATCTCGCCGGGGATACCGTTGGGCATGTCGTAGACATTAACGGAGCGGACGCCCGGGATCGAGAGGACCGCATTGTGGATCGCGTTCACCGTCGTCTTCCCAGCGGAAAGTACCGTCGCTTTCGCGCGTTCGCGCAGCTCCTCGTCGCTTTCCTCTTCCGCGCCCACATTCGTCGGTTTCTTGTTATTGACCGAATCGACGCCAACGATGGGCGAATCGATATCGGTGATCGTCTCCAGGTCGGCCTCGCCGTCCTCGCCGGGGAGTAAGGCGCGGATCGGGACCTCCGCTTCCGCTTCGCCCTTGGGCAAGTTCTCGTTCATGGTCGTTTCGAACACCTTCACCTTGGTGGGGTCGGCGGTGCGGGTCGAGACACGCGTCCCGCGTGGGATCGAGACATCACGATTCGCCGAGCGTCGCGAGAAGGTGACCGAGCCGGTGGCGAACTGCGCCGACTTCCGCTCGATGCCCAGTATCGCCACGACGAGGTCGAGCGCGGGGCCTTCCGCCGTATCGACGAACCCTGCCTGGTAGGCAGCTTCGAGTTGATCGTAGAGCCCTGCGATCTCGAGGCTTACCGTCTCGATGATCGTTCGCGAAACACTGCCAATATTCGTATCGGTTAATGGTGAACGTTTCCGCAGATCGCGGAGGATATCGGTGACGATCTGTTTGTAGGTCTTATTCTCGACGACCATTCCTTCCTACCTCCCCGTATTATGGTATATGCTATAGTGTGATATGCTCGATCATGGATTGTGATGTAACGCTACTGTACTATACTATACTGTACTGTACTGTACTATACTGTACTGTATTGTATCGTGGTGTATTGTCGTGTCGTGTGATGGTAATGGAGCGGATCATTCTCGGTCCGATCAGAGTTGTCGGAGGGCGTTGTGTATGGTATTGTATTATATTATATTATATTGTATTCGCCGATCCAA
Organism: uncultured archaeon; assembly: GCA_964609045.1. Lineage (GTDB taxonomy): Archaea > Thermoplasmatota > Penumbrarchaeia > CAZSUE01 > CAZSUE01 > CAZSUE01. The sequence goes on from CAZSUE010000132.1 coordinate 4,132, forward strand.
CGCGCGGTTTAACGCACGGAGCGATCGATCGGCCGCGCGTATCCGTTCCAGCCGATCGATCACTGGCAATAGTGATCGATGCATGCATCGGGATCGCACCGCCCGCTCGCCGGTGACGCGGACATGGGAAGAGGTTTTGATCGATGATGAGGAGGAGCCTAATAGAGTGTTTCTTCCAGCGAGAACGGGATCTCCACATTCAGCTGTTCGTAGGTCTCCTTGAGGCGGAGCTTGACTATGATCTCGATCATGCTCAAGCCGCCGCTGCGATCTTTCCGGGGGAGGGCGTGGATCTCTTGGATACTATCGATCCGTGGGTCTTGCATGAGACAGTCTTGGACGAGCGTCTCGATGATCGCGCGAGTGCCCTCTGTGTTCGGTTGACCGATCATCTCGTGGAGGAGCGACCCGTAATTGGGATGACCCAATTCGGCCAACTCGCCCTTGCGGGTGGAGAGTCGATGCCGGATCGCCTGGATGATATTCTTCTTCCCATCCACGGTGGCAAGATCACCGGTATCGCGCGTGTCGAGGTCGTTCCGAACGCGTAGCTCACCGTCCTCATAGACCTCCTCGCCCTTGATGATGAGATCGCTCCCAAATTTACTCGACTTTTTCTTTTTCGCCATGGCTACACCGTCGAATATATCGTTGCTCATATATGTTTCACGTTAAAAAACGCTACGGCCACTCCATGAGCTCCCAGTACCTCGATCGCTATTTCTTCTTTTGATATGATATTCCACTCGAACTACTCGTATGATCTCTTACTCCATCATCCATTACATCTATCGACCCGCCGCCCGGAGGAGCGACGTACTTTTCTATTATCGACGCCGGCACTGCATGCGCGTAACGGCCCATATCGCCATCCTCCACGCTCTATGGTGTCGATAAAAACACTGACGAATGATACGCGATCGGCTATATGTACTTTATCCCCAGCGGACCAAAAGGTAATATCCAACGATGAGCCATACCGCGCTCGGATCGCGTTACGGAGCGTGAACGGACGATGGACGATGGGCGACGGTCACAAACCGAGCATGTATCTTCTCCGGGTGGACGACTACTGACCCACGCCAATATCTTCCGCTATCGTCGATCGCAGTTTTCCCAGGCAAATCTCGACCATCATGTACGCTCCGAGCGGCGCGGCTACCGCGAGTATCGCGTCCAGTTTCCCAGTGCGGCACCCAGCGGCGTGGAACGCAACGACCGTGTCCACCTCGACTTTTTCGAACCCACGACCCCTCCACCGTATCCGCTCGCGCTCTATCTCCACGGCTGGAAAGTCAATAGACCGCTTCCCCAGCGGCACCTCTGTAAAGCACTGGCAAAGAGCGGTTTCGGGACCATGCTGATGACGCTGCCGTACCACGGCGAGCGCACACCGAGGGGCGAGCGCGGCGGCGAGCGCGGCGGCGAGCGGTTCCTTCATATCGGTCTCGGCGCGCTGCTTCGGACCTTTCACCAGGCGGTGGTAGACGCCCGACGCTCGATCGATTGGGCACGCTGGTCGCCGCGGGTAGCGAACGATGCGGCACCAGTTCTCCTTCTCGGCGAATCCATGGGGAGTATCTTCGCAAATATCGTCGGTGGAGTGGACCATCGCATCGGCAGACTGGTCCTATTGATCAGCGGCGGCAATCTCATCCGTATCGTCGCGCGCGGCCGTTTCCTTCACCCGCTACGAAACAGTCTCGCCGAGCATGGATACGGTCCCGACCAGTATAGCCGCGACGCGCTCCGGTTCGACGCGCATCTCGAGCGACTCGGGCTTGCACCCCCACCCGCTCTCCGTGCCGATTGGCCGCCCTCTGCGGCCGACCCGGACGGAACGCATGGTGTGCAATTATCGCGGCATGCCCCCGGTCGCGGCCCCGTCTCGGTTGGCAACCGTACCGGCATCGCGCTCCGTCGATCATTCTTCCATGCCGACCCGCTGAGTCACGCCCCCACCAACCGTCAACGCCCGTGCTTGATGGTCAACGCACGATACGATCTGGTCATCCCGTCTCAATGCACGCTGGAGCTCTGGGTGGCGCTGGGCCGACCCCCCATCCGCTGGCTGCATAGCCACCACTCCACGCTCATGCTCCGGCTGCGAACCCTCTCTTCGGCGATCTGCGGATTCGCCACGGCGCCACTGGACGGTGACGACGCTCGAACCAACCACCGTGGCGTCCTCACTGGCGCTTCGGTCGAATGAACGGAGCCGAGCGACGCGTGAAGAGAAAGATCCACCGATCCTATCGCACTGTCGCATAGCTAGCTATATGCGCCCACCGAAATGCGCGAGCCACCGCAGCACCGTCCAGGTCCCTTTGAGGAACCCGCCGGGGAGCGTGAGCCCGCATCCGAACGGCGCGGTGCGACCGCGCGCGATCGCATCCAGCACCGTGTCCACCACACCGGCGTCGGCGCCGGTGATACCCTCGACCAGCACCGCGGTCCCCGCCCGTCCGATACCCACCGTATAATGGCTATCCGATCCACCGGTACGGTTCGCACCCCATTGTGTCGCCAACGCGCGTGCCTTCCGGTTCTTTCGCTCCAGCGACCCCGCGTTCGTGGTTTCGATCGCGTCGAAACGCTGTCCTTTCGCTTTGGCCGGATCGATCCCCGCCCAGGCGCGATAGGGGTGGGCATAGACGGCGATGCCGCCTGCATCATGGATGGCGTCGATGGTCGCCGCAACCGACTGGCCGGCCTCCACCGGCTCCGCGAGACCGTAGGCGAGGATGTCGCCCGCCGAAGAACGCACCTCGCACCCGGGGATGAGGATGAACTCGCCGTACGCGCGACGGTTCGTCTCTAAGAATTCGCTCGCTCGCGCCACCCCCTCCATCACATTATGATCGGTGATGGCGATCCCGTCCAACCCGCGCTTTTTCGCCCAGCGGACCTTCTGTGCCGGTGCGCCGTGACCGTCCGCACGCGAGTATTTACTGTGGATATGGAGGTCGAGCTTGAGCATTGAGCACCACGCGCTCACCGGATCTTCGAGCCGTTCTCCACCGGTTGGTTCGGCTGGAAAAAGACGCCCGCGTCGGTGCCGATCAGGTAGCTTTCGAACCCTGCCATGGGCCCCTCGTCGGGGCCGTGTGCATGGGCGGCCAGCTGTTTTTTGATCGGCGGTGTCACGACCAATGCATACTGCCGATGCAGCATTCCCGACCGCTGTTTTTCGGTTTCTACCGGCGCCAGCGCGGGATGGTCCTCGCCGATATCGAAGAGCGCGTAGACGGTCTCGCCCATGGGGAGGCTCCCGATCATCTCGCCGATGCGGAGGTCGATGGCCATGAAATCGTCGATGGCGATCTCGCCCGGCACCGCCTCGGGCGTATCGCCCGTCGCACCGTATGCCACCAGCGTCATACCAGGGTCTGTATCAGAAGCCGGCCTGAGCACGGCCACGGTCTCGTCGTCGCTCTCATCGTCCGCTGCGAGGAGCATACCCTCCGAGCGCACCCCGCGCAGCTTAGCGGGCGCGAGGTTGGAGAGCACCGCGATGGTGCGCCCGAGCAGCTCCTCGGTCTTATAATAGGGGCGCAGCCCTGCCACGAGCTGGCGTGGTCGCGTTCCACCATCGTTCACACTGAGGATATAGAGCGTATCTGCATTGGGGTGGATCTCGATATCCTCGATAGTACCGATGCGTACATCGAGCGTTTGGAAATCGGTGGGCTCCAGCGCCGTTTCGCTCAGTTCGTCCGGCACCGTGGTCAGCTCCTCCGCTTCCTCCGGCTCTTCCGACTCCGCCATCGCCGCCTCGTGCGCGAGCACTTCCTCGAGATCCAGTTTCTTAAAGAGCGGTTTGGGCCGCGACAGCGTCGTACCGGTGATGAGATCCTCGCGCCCCTCGCTCCACGCCGCCGCTTCGATCGGTCCCGACTGGCCGATATAGGTCCAGAGCGTTTGTGCCGCGAACGGCATGAACGGGTAGGTCAGCATCGCCAGCGCTTTCACGAGCCGCAGGCAAATACGCAGGATCGAGCCGCACTGTGCACGGTCCTCTTTGATCACCGCCCAGGGCGCTTTCCGATCGAAGTAGCGGTTACCGGTGTGCGCCAGCTCCATAACGCGCTTGATCGCGCGCTTGAATCGGCATTGAGCAATGGCCTCGCTCGTCTCGGCGAATGCGCCCTCGATCGCGTCGAGGAGCGCCTCGTCGGCTCCGTCACGATCGGCGGGTCGTGCGGGTGGGACGGCGCCGAAATGCTTCGCGGTGAAGGTGAGGACGCGGTGGACGAGGTTGCCGTAGGTGGCCACCAGCTCGTCGTTCGTCCTCCGCACGAAATCTTTCCAGGTGAAATCGGTATCGTGCGTCTCGGGCATATTGATCGAGAGGTAGTACCGGAGCGCATCCGGTTCGTACTGTTCGAGGTACGCCGGTACCCAGACCGCATGGCGTCGCGATTTCGAGAACTGTGCGCCTTTGAGGAGGAGGTATTCGTTGGCCGGCACGTCATAGGGGAGGGTGAGTCCGCCATGGCCCATGAGGATCGCGGGCCAGATGATCGTATGGAACGGGATATTGTCCTTGGCGAGGAAGTAGTAATGTTTCGCCTCCGGGTTGTGCCAGAACTCTTTCCATTTCTCCGGCCGATCGTGGCGTTCGCTCCATTCCACCGTGGTGGTGAAGTAGCCCGATACCGCCTCGAACCAGACATAGATGCGTTTATCCTCGTACCCTTCGATGGGGATCTCGATACCCCATCCGATGTCGCGGGTGATGGCGCGGTCCTTCAGCCCCTCGCGGAGCCAATTACGCGTGAAATTGATCGTGTTCGCGCGCCAATGGTCTTTGTCTTCGAGCCATTGCTCGAGCCGCTTTTCGAACGCGCTGAGCCGGAGGAAAAAATGCTCCGTGGTGCGCGTTTCCGGCGCGTTGCCACAGAGCTTACAATGCGCGTTCCCAAGCTCGTCAGGGTCGAGCGTGCGCCCGCACTGGTCACATTGGTCGCCGCGTGCACTTTCGGAACCACAATGCGGGCAGCCCCCTTCGATATAGCGATCGGGGAGGTAGCGTTCGCATGAGGGGCAATACGCGGCCTCGATCGACTCGCGGTACACATACCCGTTCTCGTGCAATTCCATAAAGAGATCCTGCACCCGTTTCTTATGGTTCGGATGTGAGGTATACCAGAACAGATCGAAGCTGATCCCGAGCTTTTCGAGCGAACGCGCGTTCATCTCGTGGTATCGATCGGCGATCACATCGGGCGTGACCCCCTCACGGTCCGCGGTCACGGTGATCGGCGTCCCGTGCTGGTCGGAGCCCGAGACCATGAGGATGTCGTTGCCGATGGCGCGTTGGTATCGCGCGAAGATATCTGCGGGGAGATAGCACCCCGCCACATGGCCGAGATGCAGCGGGCCGTTGGCGTACGGCCACGCGACACAAACGAGGATCGGTTCCGTCTCTTCTGACATAGGGACCGTGATACTGGCGATCGGTCTTTAAATTTTGGTCGGGCGCCGG
>CAZSUE010000133.1:0-9590 GCA_964609045.1 uncultured archaeon
CGAGGACGATATTGCTCGACCCGCCGATGATCGCCGGCGCGTCGTCGTCGTAGACGCCGAGCCGTACCAGCGCGCTGGCGACGCTATTGCCCATCGCATCGCTTCCGGTCACCGTGAACCAGAACCCCTCCCCGGTTTCAGTGACGAAGCCGTGTGCCGCGAGCACTCCCGAGTGGATGGTAAAGGTGCTGTTTGAGGTACGGGTCATGGGGAGCGAGACCTTCTGTGCCTCACCGACCAGCTCTACCAATGCAGAGACCACGCCGATGTTGTCCTCGAATTGCGCCTGGAGCGTGAACGCGTTCCCACTTCCTACGGTGAGATCCTCGGTATGGCTCACGATGGTGGGCGGGATCGTATCGAGGATGTCGAAAATATGTAACATACTGGTATAGCAATTCCCCGCCTCATCCTCAAGATGGATGCGAGCATAGAGCGTCGATTCGTTGGTGGAATCGAATGTGGGCCAGACCGACCGAAGGCGATCGGATGTAAGGAGGAATGTGCCACCGCTGAGTTGCGCGAGGGGGAAGGTGTAGAAGGAGCGATTATCGAAGGAGAGGCTGATATTGGCGGTAATGATCGCGTTTGCATCGCTACATTGGACCTCGATGCGGAACGCCTCGCCCGTGGCGATGCGTGGTGCGAAGGTGATGGAATGGAGCTCGGGTGGAATGCTGTCGTAATAGACCCGCAGCGTCTTATCCGGCGCCACCGGTTGATAGACGCCGCCGTAGGTGTCGGTGACGCGGAAGAAGAGCTGGTTGGAACCGCTGGTGAGGCCAGTGATCCGAAACGGTGCGGTGATGTTTCCCCCGTCGCCATCCGCAGCCGAGTGGAGTGTAACCCATGTTCCCTGCGGCCCGATGCGGTACTCCACCGCCGCGATGCGCACATCCGGGTTATGGGGCGAGTAAAAGGTGAGATCGACATCGACCAGTGGGTCGGAGCGGTTTGTCCAGACACCCTGTGCCGTGTTGATCACAACCATGGAACTCTTGTTTGCGCCGATGAGGTCGAGATTGAACGGGTTGGAGATCGCCGTGCGGTTGATATGATCGAGCGGATCGCGGGCGATGATGCGGATATTGGTTCGCGCGGTGGCGTTGCCCACCGGCAGCCAGGAAAGGATGTTCGTTTCGTAATCGAGCTCCAGCGCGTCGTCGCTGACCTCGTAGAGGAGTGCTCCGGGCGTCTCATGGTCGTGGAAATAATCGTCGAGGTCGATGGACCAGTTCGTATATTCGTGCACCGCGCTACCGTTGATATATTGGACCAGCCAGGGGTCGGAGTTCGAGATCCAGTAGGACCCGAGGAAAGAGCGCGTCATGCGTTGGTCGCCGCCCGCATCCGCATGCTCGATGAGGGTCAGTTCCACCGCCACATCGCGATCGAAGACCGCATCGGCGTTCGAGTCCCATGCGAACCGATAGCGCGTTCCGTTGGGCGAGGCCTCCAGTCCATCCAGCGCAGTCGGGTCAGTGAGTGTGGCTCGTTCCCAGATCACTCCGTCACGGGAATAAGATAGGATGATGTCGCAACGCGCGGCTTCCCAGTCGTAGAGGTAGATCTCGAACGGTATCAGTCCATAATGCTGGCTGTCGGGGGTGAGAGTTCGTTCGAGCGTGAAAAAGGCGCGATAATCGCCATCGCGGGGGTAGTTGCGTATCCGGACAGAACTTGGTGCGTTTTTCCGTGCGGCGACGATGTCGAGACGCCCGTCGCCGTCGAGGTCGGCGAGAGCGAGCGCAGCAGTGCTCCAGTTGCCCTGCTGCGTACCATCGCTTCCGGCGGCCCCCGGCATCTCCTCAGTCCAGTCCGGCACCGCGCCGAAGGGGAAGAGATAGACCGCATCGGGCGCGCCGTCGAATGCGATCGCGATATCATTTTCGCCGTCACCGTCGATATCCGCGATGGCGCAGTCCTTTACGGGCGCCTCGTGGTCGATGGTCCAAATGGGGGTGGGCTCGAATACGCGCGGGCCATCGGGTCCAATGCCGCTATAGAGTGCGCTGGCATCGGCGCCGCCCACGAAACAATCGATGTACCCGTCACCGGTCAGCTCGCCGAGAGAGAGGGTCCTGATGGAAAACGCGGCGGTCAGTTCCTCATCGGGGGTGGCGGGGTACGACCCATCGGCCTGGAGGAACACCGCAACGCCCTCTTCTTTCGCAACGCAGAGGTCCAGCCGCCCGTCGGTATCGATATCGGCGATGCCGAGCGCGGTCGTGGGTGTTTGTGCGGTGGCGGTCCAGCGTGGTTCGAGCCGATCGTTGTCACGAAATGTATAGATCATATCGCGACCGTTGGATGCGAGAACGAGTTCTGGCTCCCCATCGAGATCAAGATCGACGATCGCGATATCGTTCACCGTTGCGGTGAGGTTCATCAGCGGGACGAATGCATAATCGAATTGCGAGGATGGGGTGGAAACGGTGTGGTTGAAGGTGAGGTCGAGATAATACAGCTGGTCGGTGCTGGCGACGAACACCTCGGCGCCTCCATCGCGATCGATATCGATATCGCCTGCTGCCACGGCGACGAACGCAGTCTCTCGCGCCCCTTCGAGCGTGCAGCGGGTCGTCTCATACTGCCCCTGGCCGGTGCCGAGACAGACCTCGACGCCGTGCGCGGTCGCAAAACAGATATCGGGGTGGCCGTCTGCGTCGAGATCAGCCACGGCGACATCGTTGGTGTCCGTATCCCCCAGCGGATCGGACCACTGGTAGCCGTTGCCGAACAGTGGCGGGGTGGCGCCAATATAGATGCAATTGTAGAACTCCCATGCCGCCCATGCGATGTCGGGGATGCTATCGCCGTTGAAATCGCCCACTGCGGCCGCAACGGAGCGATAGGTATCATAGGTCGAAAAGAGGTGTGCGGGTGTGAATCCACCGGCGCCGTCGCCGAGGTAGAGCTGGTTGGTTCGTACATCGTCATAGGCGTAGGCGTTGCCGATAATGAGGTCCGGATGGCGGTCGGCGTTGGCATCCATGATAAGGACCTCGTGCGATCGGCCGAGGTGCGGGTCCGACCACCGGGACCCGTCCCCGAACGAGCGGTTCCCATATCCGAAATGGACCCGGTTGGGCGCACCGTCGTTATAGGGGTCGGAAGGACGCACATTCGCAAAGACGATATCGAGATGGCCGTTATGGTCCAGATCTGCGATGGCGAGATCCATACTTCGGTTTGCGTCGTTATGCTGGATCGTCTCCACCGTGGTTTCGAAGGTGCCGTTGCCGAACCCAAAATAGACGGTGTCGTTGCCTTCGTTCGCCACGACAATATCCATATTGCCGTCACCGTCGAGGTCGGCGCTGGCCATGGCGTTGCTCGGCTCGGCCAATGGGTCGGTCCAGTTCGTTGCCGAGAAGGTATTGTTCCGGTTATTGAGATAAACCGTGTTCGCGCGTCGAAAATTGACGACGACGAGATCGAGCCAGTGGTCGTTGTTGAGATCTACTGCGGCAATATCGCGCGAACTTGCGAGCGAGGGGTCGAGGAGGTAACTGGCGAACGGTTCGTCGGCGTTGAGATGGAGCTGGTTGAAGTAGACATAGTTCTCCGCATGCGAATTGACCACGGCGAAATCGACCATATGGTCGCCGTTGAATTCGCCTGTGACCACGGCGTAGCTATCCGCCTCGTGCGGATCGTACCATTGCTCGTAGTGCACCATCGATCCGTTGCCCAACCCGAGATAGATCGTATTGAGCCCGTCGTTCGCATAGATGATATCGTCGATACCGTCGTCGTTGAGATCGGCCACGGCGAGATCGCGCGTCTTCTCGAAGAGCCCGTCGCTCCAGTCGGTGTCGGTAAAGTGCACCGGCGCGTCGCCGAGAAGGATATACCGTCCCCCTTCATCGGTGCCGGAGACGATGTCGGGGATGCCGTCGGAATTGAGATCGGCCACGGCGACCGTATGTGTCCACCCGGCTTCTCGCCCCGCTCCTTGGGAGGTGAGGTACTTGCCGTCAATATTTGAGCGGTAATAGCGTGTGGCGCCGCTTTGGTGATGAGGGGGTGCACGGAGATAGCGATGATCGGCGCCGTCGTTCGCGGTGACGATATCGAAGATGCCGTCGCCGTTGAGGTCGGCCAGTTCGAGTTGTTCCGTCTCCCGGCGTGTAATGCTGAAGAGGTCGCCCGTTTCGTAGCTGGCCGAGCGATACGCGCCGCCTTCGTAGTAGTAGATCTGGTTGACGCCCCCGTCCTTGCCGAAAACGATGTCGAGATCACCGTCAGCGTCCAGATCAGCGACAGCCACCGCCGTCGTATGACGTTGGCCGCCGGGAAAGTAATTCTTGTTCGGTGTGAAGCCGCCCGTCCCATCACCGAAATAGACCGTGTTCGGTTCCCGTTTCTGGTTGGCGAAGACGAGATCGAGGTGCCCGTCGGCGTCGAGGTCGGCGATGGCGAGCCCATGGCTCTTATACGCCTCGTTGGTGCTATTATCCCAATGGTGGTCGTAGAGGAAGGTCCCGTCGCCGGCACCGAGATAGGCCGCGTTGCGACCGTAGACGGCGAAGACGACATCGAGCGCGCCATCCTCGTCGATATCGCCCACGGCGACATCCGCGTTCTGGCGCATCTCGCCACTGGGGTGGACGAACGGTTCGCTGGCGGTGAATGTCCCGTCGCCGGCACCGAGATAGAGCCGATTGTGATCGCCGCGGTTGGCCACGACGAAATCCAGTGCTCCATCGCGGTTAAGATCGGCTACCGCAACGCCGCGGCTTTCCTCTGCATACGGATCGTGCCATTGTGCGCCCGTATTGAAGGTCCCGTCGCCGGCGCCGAGCTGGATAGTGTTGGGGCCGTCGTTGGCACAGATGAGGTCGAGGTGCCCGTCGTTGTCGACATCAGCGAGGGCGATGTCATAGACTGGCCCGTTGGCGTAACAATTAGCGGTGGAAACATCCCGATAGCGCCCGCCGGGGTTCACCGCGGCGGCTGGCGCCGCGCCGAGACAGATAAGTACGATGATCGCGGCGAGCATTAATGCGATGATAGTGATCAATAAGACGACGGTATTTTTCATGGTCTCCCTCACGCTGTGCTCTTAGAATGGCCTGAAGTGTCATGGCTCCGCTGCATGGAGTTGTATACTGCTATAGAAATTGCGCGGCACGATATGAGCGCTCCTATATCGCTAAGGTAGAGACGCACGCATGGTGGAGCTGAATGGCGGGGTCAGGCACGCTGTTGCACGATATGTTACGAATATGTTACGAGTATGTTACAAGTATGTTACGAGTATGTTACGAATATGTTACGAATATGTTACGAATATGTTACGAATATGGGGGTGAAGGGGGCGACAACGGCGGGACGGACAACTAGATAGCCGATCCCATGGTAGGTGGAGGGTATGTGCGTCGACATGCGATAGGGGCGCAAGTTCGCGGGTGGCCCGGTCATTTCTCACTCGTCGGACGATTCGAGGCGCTGTTTCGCCAGTGAAACGAGCTCGTCCAGCTCGCGGTCGAACTGCTCCCGGAGCTGCTCGGAGAACTGATGGACCTCCTCCCGGACCACGGCACGGAACGCCTCGCCGCTCTTTTGCACCTCTTCCTTCACCGTGGCGCGGAATGAGGCGGCGGTCTTACTCAGCTCCTCGTTCAATGCGGACCGCAACTTGTCTTCCATGGTGCGAAATGCGGACGCGGTCAGCTCGGGTGCGGGCAGCTCGACACTGCTCTCCGGTTCGCCACCGCCCTCTTCGTCCTCCTCACCGAGGCTGATGCGCTGGATGCGTGCGGACTCGAGTTTCGCTCCGAGCGTACTTGTTCCCAGTTTATCGTCGGAGAAATCCTCGCCCGGCCCCATATCCATCCAGTTATGCTGCAGCGCGGTGAGGCGACGCTGGACCTTCGACTCTTGCCGCCCCTCCTCTGCTGGCCCCGATGACTCCCCCGGCGAAACGTTCTCACCGGCGTCCGTCGTCCCACCGTGAGGTGCAGCGTGGTCCGAACGCGCTCCACCCGCCGGTGCGGCGTCCGTGTTCTTCGCCGCCCCCTTGTTCTTTTGCTTCTTTTCTCTACCGCCGCCCCGTTCCTTCTTGCGCGTGGACTGTTTCGTCACCGCGCGTTTCTTTGCACGTTTCTTTTTCTTCTTTTCCGTCCGTTTCTTGCCGGCGGTCATGTTCATACCACGCATGAGGGGTGGCAATATATCCGCGCCAATATGTATTTAACCTTTTTGAAGCGAGAAGGGAGACGCGAGAAGCGGGCGGTTCAAGAATTCGTTGGTAAGCGATACGAAAGATGCCCCCTCCGACACTTTGCGAGATTGCTCCAGTGGTCTTAGGAATAGAGTCATACCGTACGCCACTGTTCGAGCTGATGGAGGGAAGGCCCAGTTTAGCGGCGGTTCATGGCCGCGTTCGGTGCTCTGCAGTACGGGTGGGAAGTTCTCTGTACACTACCGTCGGGCGGCCATGGCGCGTCCGCGTGGAAGGGCGATACGCGATAACGCTCTGAGATGACGGTGACGGTAACGCACGCGTCAGCGGGCGAGACTATTGAGCCGAGCGAATGTTGTCTGAAAGATCATAGAGGCGATCATAGACCGGTGATCGGTTTATTGACCATATGGAGCGACTGGAGCATATCGAGTTCCTGATCGATCACGGCCCCGAGCCGTTTGATCCCCTCGCGCAGCAGTTCGTCGTTCACATAGGAGAAGTTCACGCGCATAGCGCTGGAGGTGCCGCCTTCGGGGTAGAACGCCTCGCCAACGACATATGCCACCTTCTCCATGAGCGCTTTCTGGAACATGACCCGGGTGTCGATCTCTTTGGGGAGCGAGATCCAGACGAACATCCCACCCTCCGGCACATTCCATTTCGCCTCTTGCGGGAAGTACTGCTCCAGCGCCTCGACGACCACTTCGCGTTTGTGCTTGTAGAAGTCTCGGATATCGGCAAGATGCTTGTCGAGATAGCCGCCGGCGACATACTTGGCGGCGATATATTGCGAAAAGACATTGGTACAGAGATCCATCATCTGCTTTGTGAGCACGAACTTTTTCAATATCTCCTTGGAGGCGACGACCCATCCCAGTCTGAATCCCGGTGCGAGGATCTTGGAGAAGGTCGAGATATAGATCACGCGCCCCTTCGTATCGAGCGATTTGATCGGCGGGATCGTCTTGCCCTCGAACCGCAGCTCGCCGTAGGGGTCGTCCTCGACGATGAGGAGATCGAACTTCGACGCGATCTCGAGCAGTTGTTGTCGCTTCGAGAGCGACATCGTGACGCCGGAGGGGTTCTCGAAGTTCGGGACGGTATAGATGAACTTGGGGAGGATGCCGGTCCTGATGAGGCGGACGATATTCCGATGAAGCGACTGGAGGTCGAGCCCGTCGTCCTCCAGCGGGATCGCCTCGCAGTTCGCCTCGAACGCGTGGAAGGTCTGGAGCGCGGCGAGATAGGCGGGGACGCCGGTGATGTAGGTGTCACCGGGGTTGAGGAGGTTGAAGGCGACGAACGAGATCGCCTGCTGCGCGCCGTTCGTTATTATGACATCTTGCAGGTCGCACTCGATGCCGCGCGTTTCGGTCATCCGCTCGGCGATCGCCTCGCGCAGCTCGGGGAGGCCTTCGGTGGTCCCGTACTGGAGCGCGCTCTCGATATCTTGATCGAACACTTGCTCGATGCACTCGTGGATGCTCTCGAGCGGGAACGCCTTGGGGTTGGGCAATCCGCCTGCGAGCGAGATCATGCCCGGCATCTGCGTCAGTTTCAGCAGCTCACGGATCTCGGAAGCCTTGAGAACCTTGGATCGGTTCGAAAACAATCGGTCGAGATTGACAACCATGCGCATCGCCGACAGGGGTAATGTAGTTTACGTAATTGAAGGTTCGCTCTCGGCTGGCCGATCAGCGAACGGTCCGGTGCATCCATTGGCATCATCGCGGCATCGCTCCGTCACCCTCGATGGCGGGGCGGGCGCAGATGCGTGGTCTCTCGTTTCCATTTCAATATGGAGGGGGGGCCTGCGCCGCTTTTTTTGCGCGCCGTTCGCGGACGATGATGACGAAGAAGAGCGCGATGGTAAAGATATTGATCGCGAGCACGACGACGGCGTCGATGAACGGCGCGCCCGTCGCGGGCCCTGCGAGGAGGTTGAGGAGTACGCCATGGAGGAGCACGATAACGGGGAGTGCGCCGTAATAGGCCACAACGGTGAGCATGACGCCGACGCCGACGATGAGGAGGACGGCATATACCTTCACATAGGGGCGCTCGCGGTGGGGGATGTTCGGTGCGGGACGACGCTGGAGCATGGGGACGACGGGAGCGAGCCGATTGCGGAGATGGCGCTTGGCATCGCCGTGGAGATTCTTGCAATCGAGGAGCGTGGCGATGACATAGTAGATATCGGTCCGTAGGAAGAACTTGAACTGCCAGAGGATGTGCGCCCATTCGAGCATGACGAGCATCTGGCAGAACCGATAGAGGAGCGTCCCCGGTACGGGGAGCGGCTCGATGCCGAGCCGGCCGAAGAAGAGGACGATCAGCACCACCGAGATGAGGAGTGCGTCACTGATCATCCCGGCGAGGTAGACGATATAGCGCCGCTGGCGCGGGACGGTCCAGAGTGCGGTGACATCGGTCTCGGCGACGATATAATGGAGCCGGCGGCTGATCCCGAACCGACCCTCGACGCCCACATGTTTCGCAGCGAAGAGATGGAACAGTTCGTGCTTGAACACGAGCACCCAGCCCAGGGCCATGCTGGTGAGGACCATCACTGAGTAGCGTGGGTGGAAGAAATAATGATCGTAGCGCGGGAAGTAGATATGCGGTTCGGCGACGACGATACAGAGCGCAAAGGTGGCGAGGAAGAGATAGACCGCTTTTGCCGGGGTGGAGAAGAGGAAATGGACATGGTGTGGTCGGATCCACGCGAGATGGCTCCCCTTCACCTTCTTGTTTGCGGTATCGAGCCGATGTCCGTCGACGGCGGCGACGAACCCGAGCGCAACGAGGTCATCGACGAAAGAGCGCACCTCCACCGTCTCGCCGTATTGCGCCGAGAGGCGCTGGGTGACCTCACCGACGCTGAACCCCTCCTCGAACAGCTCCACCGCCTCGACCCCCAGCGGCGGGACGGCGATGAACTGAGCGGTCTCCTCCCTCCCGAGGATCCATTCCTCACCGTCGTACCGGCGAAAGAGCGGATGGAGCTCGATGTGGGTGCGCGCATCGATAGTGGGTCCGCTCCTTGAGGGATTGGTGCGATCGCTCGCATCCGGGCGCACCTCGCCGCCATCGCTCATACGGGCGAGAAACGGCGCACGCTCTATTATACCTTCGTCTCGCAGCCTGTGGAAGCGAATATCACGAACGGAGAGCCGAATTTGAGCTCTTGCCCGATCAAGCGTCCGGCATCGGACATTTTCCTTATCGCGGTAGACGGGGCGCCGCTCATCCATCTTGCGAGCGGCGCATTGGCACCTATCGGCTTGTTGCATAAAGCGGTGGGTTATGCATCAGCCCGTTACCGCCCTCTTACTCTCGGCTGCACGAATACTTTCACCGACCCCACGATCGAGTTTATATACCCTCAAAGCGATCT
>CAZSUE010000134.1:0-9589 GCA_964609045.1 uncultured archaeon
TTTTCTTCAAAAAATGTATTAATTAGGTGCTCTGCCTGGAATGAGTCGCCATTACCCATGCGCTTGCATGCGGTGTTTCATCCCTCTGGCGACGACAGCGTCTTTGGCCATGCGGGTTTGAGAACTCGAACGATGTTCTAGCGGATTGGCTCCCATGATCAACCACCCTCTCGGCTCTATCATTCTCCTTTCGCCCTTCATTACCAGCGCCGTCTGGGTCGCTATCGCGGAGCTTCAACTGGCACGAGGGCGCTACCACCTCTTGCAAGATAAGCTGTTCTTGAGCCTCTCGATCATGATGATCGTATTGACCATCGTCGATCCCGTGTTCCTCTACTTCCTCCCCGGTCGACCCATGATATCGATGATCGCTGCGAAGCTCGATCTGAGCGTCATGTCGCTTCTCGCGCTTTTCGTCGTGCTCGCCAATAAGGTCTATATCTCCGATTCGGGCAACTCGGAGCAATTGATACGCCACGGCGACCGGCTCGATATTTCGAACATCCTCTCTCTCGCATCGACCGGTGCCGTGATCGCGCTCATTTGGACCGGGCCAGTGCTCCTCGGCATCGACTATCCGAAGCATTCCTATTTACTTACCTATCAACAACCGGTCTATCACCCGCTCATCTCCATCTTCATCGCGCATCTTGCGCTCTTGACCGCGATCGGGTGCTATTACCTCTACGGCCTCTTCATGATCACCCGGAATGTGGAACTGACCACAAAAAAAAGTAGCCAGCTCCGCGTCCTTTTCTGGGCGTTCCTCCTTATGCTCCTCTCCGGGCTCCTCTCGAACACGATCAATATTGTTCTCGATCTCTACAATATCCAACCGGCCACACCGCCCCTCTTCACTTCGCTGTTGATCATCCCCTCAATGATCCTCATCGTCTCGTTCTCACAACCATGTCGACATCAGAAATTGACCAGTCACGTCCTTTTCGCGCTCTATAGGAAACGACTGCCGCAGTCCTCGTTCAAGATCGAGGATTGTTTCCTCCTCTCGCACGATGGACAGCTGCTCGAAAAAAAAGGGGTACGGCCCAATAAACGGAACCGGGTCCAGCGCCGTTTCACCTCCGCCTCCGAGCGGGAGATCACCCGCGCCGACAAATATATCCTCGCCACCCTCCATGCCGACGCCACCATCGAGGAACGACGGTTCGGTAACGCCTCACTGCTCGTTCAAACGGGCCGCGGGGTCACGCTGGTGCTCGTCCTCAGCGGCAGCAAGAACGCCGACCTCGCCGAGATCGCGCGGTTGGTCGTGAAATGGTTGGAAGAGCGCTATGGCCGGGCATTCGAAACCGGCTCGCTCACACATGCTCAACGAGCCGACATCGGAGAGCGGCTCTCCGAACTCTACGACGACCCATCCATCCTGAACTCCAATTACGAGGACACGGTCGCGCTCATCAAGACCGAGCTGGCACAGATCGGCACCCTCGTCGAGCGCTATTTCGCCCGTCCATCGGCGCCCAGTCAACATAGCGGTGGCGACAGCGATGTCAACGGCCATGATCGAATACATCCAAGGGCGATGGCAAAGAAGCTGGCGGCGGCGCTCGAGAGCGACCGCGCCGAGCATCTCCACTCATGCATTATCCAGCTCATGAGCGACCTCGAAAGGCTCGAGCGGAAGGAGAAAGACCGCGCAAGAGCTCATGGCGACCATACCCGACGGGCGCTGCTCAAAGAAATGGAGCAATGTCTCATCCGCGCAGACGAAATGTATCATACGCTGCCGCATTTTACGCTCCGCGCGCTCAACGCGACCATCGTGAAGGGGCGTAGGGAAGAGATCGCCGTCAATATCACCAACGAGGGCAAGTACGAACTAACCGATATCAGTATCGTCCTCGCCCCCGCCGATCATTACATCATCGAGGATGGCTCGGTGCATATTGCCGAACTCACGCCGGGAATCACGCAACGCATCTATTTTTCAGTGATCGCCAACATCCTGGACCGCATCCAACTTCCGACCCTCGTCACCTACCGAAGTAGTGCGGAAGATAAGAAGCATACCCGTATGCGGCCGCTCGTCGTTGAAAGTGTGGCGGATGCATCGTTCAAGCCCATAAAAAACCCGTATAGTCCGGGCCAACCCATCGAGAACGAGGAGATGTTCTTCGGCCGCAAACGCGAGCTCGAGCATATTTTCGAAGCAGTAACGAATGGGTCCAAGATCGATGTGCTGCTTATTGGCCAACGCCGCGCTGGGAAGACCACGATGCTCAACCATCTTTCGCGCAAACTGCACCAGCGGTGCAGCGTGGTATCGTTCGATAGCCAGACGACGCAGTTCAAAGAACCGTGCCAGCTGACGCGATTCATCATCGACCACCTTCCCATCGAATTGGACGAGATGACGCGACAGGAGCTTATGGACGAGAACGACCTCTTCTATCTCAACGATCTATTGAATGAAATGCTCTCGCATCGCCTCGGGCGCGTGGTCCTTCTCATCGACGAAGGCGAGCTCTTGTGGCAGTTCGGTGGCGACCCGATCCTGCTCCTGTTCCGCGGCATGCTCCAGAACAACCCATCGCTCGCATGTGTGATGGCGGGCACCGAGAAGCTGCTCGAAATGAGGAATCCGGATAACCGCTTCTCGCCCTTCTTCAACGCGTTCCTCCCCACCCGGATCGGCGCACTGGAAGAGAAGGACGCCCGAGAACTGCTGACCGAGCCGATATCAGCCGATTATTTCGATGATTCGTTGGAGACGGTCATCGCGCTTACCGGCGGTAACCCGTACCTCCTACAATCCTATGGTTATAATATCGTCACGATATTGAACGCGAAACGCGAATACCGCGTCACACCCGACGATGTGGAGCGGGCGACCGCGCGTATCCTCAGGCACGAACAGCACCATATCGGAAAGTTGTGGGACCAGCTCGATGCGCCCGAACGCGATGTGGTAACGACCCTCGCCCAGAACGGTGGTCGAACATCGCTGGCGACCGTACGACGCGAACTCGAAACCGAGAACGAGTATCCACCGCGCATCGTCCACAACGCGTTGGCATCGCTGATCGACCGTGAGATCCTCGCCAAGCACAGATCACCCACGACCATCGCATCCGGCGGATTCGCCGAGGTCGCCCAGGACGCAGATCGAATGGAGATCGTGTTCAAGATCGGGTTCATGGAACGGTGGCTCCAGGGTCGTCTCTCACTTCTTGCATCAACCCGACAGCGTGACATTCCAGCCTGTGAGCTGAGAGGAGAGGAGAGGAGGAGAGGAAGAGAGGAAAGGAGATGAACGACGCCACCCGTCTCGTGCGCGCTCACGTCGAAGTGATACCTAAACTTTGCGATAGACCTATAGCTCTGTAGCAAGGAGCGTGTAGCAAGGGCCGGTAATGCTAGCGTGTAGCAGGGGGCGATAATGCTCACTGATGATCTCAGAATATAATCGCCACACACGCTGTAATTAAAGAACGTTATATTGAACGGCGCAGCCGCCCAAACAATTTAAAAGCGATGAGGTATTAGCAAATACCAGAACGGCGCACCATCGAGCGGTGGCCGATCGGGGTTCTGGCATTGGGTTCGTTGGGACGATCCACTTATAGGGCGAGGTGGTCCGTTATGAATAATTGGCCCATGGATATCGAGCATATATTTTTCGACCTCGGCGACACATTGGTCGATACATCGCCAATCCCAGCATCGATGCAATATATATTATCACAGTTTCCCGAGTTTCAAGAAGTAGATGTACCGGGTTTCGCCCTCCAATGGATCGAAAGCATTTCCGGGCGGTTGTACAGATCCCAACATGGTGGCGAATTTCTCTCCATGCGGCAGATCTTTTTTTCCCAGTTCAAGGCGACTGCATCGCGCTATCGTGTCGATATTGAGCAAAACGAGCTCGAGCAGATGAATAATGCGGTGATCGAGCATGCGATCACCCAGTTTCAGCTCTACCCGGATACGATCGGAACGTTAGAATTCTTTCGCAATAAGAATATCGAACTAGGCATGATAACGGATGGCGATGCGGATATAACTTATCCGATATTGGAGCGGTTGGGGTTAGAGAAATACTTCGGGACGATCATCATCTCGAGCGAGTTCAACGCGTATAAGCCCGCATCCGTCCTCTTTTCTACAGCGATCTCATCCACTGGCCGTGCGCCCGCGAGGAGCGTTTTCGTGGGGGATACGTCCGAAGATATCGTCGGTGGGTCCCAAGCTGGAATGAGAACGATCTTAATGAGCCGATCGAGATCACCAGATCGGTTGAAGGCGACGGGGTCGGATATGGTCGTACACTCGTTACGGGAATTGAGGCGTCTCTTCGGTGACGGCGACGATCCCGCGCTGTGAAGTGAGGAGCGACGATACGATGGAAGAATATGAGATCGCGATCATTGGTGGAGGAGTTGCAGGACTCGTCTTCAGTACATTCGTCAATGATTATCCTACGATCCTCCTCGAAAAGGAGAAGATCGATACGACCGCGGGGGTGTCGTATAAATCCACCTTTCCCGATATCGTCGCGTCGCTCTCATTAGAGGAGTTTTCCGTTGCGAAGTATACATCCTTTTGCATGCGATCGGTCAACGATTATCATACCGCCGTTCACTGTGATCGTATCATCTTCGAGCTCATTGACATCGGTCAATTCAAAGGCTATCTCAAAGAACAGGCACAACAGAGTAGTACCGTACGGGAACAGTGCGAAGTCGTCGATATCAGATCCGGACCGGGTCATTACATCATCGAGGCGCTGGACGGCGGTGACGAGCGACGAGAATATGCAGCACACTATATCGTCGATGCCTCGGGGTCTGCGTTCCTTTCCCGAAAAATATTTCAATTGCCGCACTCAGACATGTACATCCATATGCTGGGTCGGGTTATAGAAGGGGGCTATCACGGCGACGCGATGATGCTGCAGTTCATTGGAGGCATGGACGATTGGAGATGTGGCGCAAGTCTCTACCCATTTCATAAGCATGATTGTTGGTTTGGGATCGGGCATCATCTCCCGCATCGGGAATCGCCGCTCGAGCTACTGCGCGAACAATTCTATCGTGCCGTCGACCTCCCAATAATGGAAGGCGTAATAGAAGGCGGCGAACAACGATCATGGGACCATGGGATCAGTCCCTGTGGTATCTCCACGCCTCTCGTATACGATCGGATCATATATATCGGTGATAGCGCCGGCCAAGCAACGCCATGGACGATCGAAGGGATACGCCCCACATTGGAAGCATGCGTTATGGCTGCCGAGGCGGTGAAGAAGAGTATTGCGGCGAACGATCCGGAACTTCTCTGGATCTATCAAGAAGCATGGGATGCCAAATATCAGCAGACCTATGAAGGGTACGATTATGAGCGTAAATGGAACCGAGCATTAGAAGAATGGGATCGTTCGATCATCCACCACCATCCGAGGATCCTTCGAGATTTCGGGAACGATGGCTTCGTCTCGTATATCCGGTATGCAGATCCGAACTGCTAGAACGCTTCGATGAGACTTACTTGCATAGCCCAGCGTTGATGGCCCATGCCGTTCTCCATTATAGGTTTCATACTATTGCTCTTCCCTTTGATCACTGCTACGATATGGTTTGCAATTATTTCGGTCCAGCTCAAATATGAACGGTACCATCTATTGCAGGATAAGCTCTTCCTCTTCCTAGCGATCTTTACCGCGTTTCTCTGTATCGTCGACCCGATCTTTTTCTATATCAAACTACCCGGGCCTCTTACAGAACTGTTATTGAAGATCGATCTCGCGCTCTTCAGCTTGTTGGGGTTCCTCATACTCATCGTCAATAAAGTCTACATATCCGAGTCGGGCCGCTCAGAACATCTGTTCTATCGCAACGGCCAGTTCGAATTGACCAATATCTTCTTTTTCCTCCTCCTTTCCATCGATATTTTCATTATCAGCAGCGGGGTCCTCTTCAAGTCGGTCAATGTCTCGAACAGTATGATCGGGGTGCCGTTCAGGGCGGTCGATTATCAACCCCTTCCCTTTCTCGTCTTCAATATTATCGGGCTGGTCTTTATCGTTCTCGGGCTCTCCTATATCTATGGCCTTTATAAGATCTCGACCAATGTCGAGGCGACGAAAGAAAAGGGTCGACAGCTGCGATTATTATTCGTCGCCTTCTTTTTCATGCTATTGATCGGGCTGAGTTCCAACGCGGTCAATGCGGTCTTCACCTCGCTCGATCAACTGCCACCCTCTCCTCCGTTATTTACTTCATTGATCTTTCTCCCCACCATCATCATCCTCATCGCCTTCTCGCAGCCAACCAAGACCAAGACCAAGACCAAGACCCTCACCAGCCAGGTCATTTTCGCCCTCTTCAAGGACCGGCTCCCGACATGCCCGTTCAAGATCGAGGAGCTCTACCTCGTCTCACACCCAAATACCCTCCTACTGAAAAAAGGGGTCGAACCGAATAAACGTAATCAAGTCCGGCGACGATTTTTCTCCGCTCCCGCCCGTGACATCGATCGGGCGAAGAAATATGTTCTCACCCGACTCGCAAGCGGTCGAACGATCGGAGAAGAACGATTCGGCGCCGTACGCCTCCTCGTCACACGCGGGGAGATGCTCTCACTGGTACTGGTCCTCACCGGCCACCCGAACGCCGACCTGCACGAGATCTCACGCCTCGTCATCAAATGGCTCGAGGACCGGTATCGCAGTAAACTGAAAAAGAGGGGGCTGACCCGGCAGGAACGGAGCGATATCGAAGACATCTTCGTCGACCTATTCGACGATCCACAATTATTGAGAACAGAATATGAAGATACGGTCGATATTCTCGAGACCTATCTCGCCACCGCGGTCGATTCTCTCGATGACCTTTTCCGATCAGCTGCTGTGGAGAGGAGCGCCGATGCCACCCCGGCGCCCCGCGGCGACGAACTCCCGAAGGAGGTACTCGATCATCTGCAAGCCGCCCTCGATACCGAGAACATGAAACTCATACGTGCATATATCGAGGGGGCAAGAAGCGATCTGAAGCATCGCATTTCGGCGCGCGCCGCGCATGGCGACCCCTCGACCCAACGCCGGTCCAAGCAAGCTCTCCAGCAGATCGTTGGACTGCTGGATACCGTCATCGGATATATCGCGTCGCTGCCGAACTTTGCGCTCGAACTGTCGACCAAACGCGTGAGGAGGGGCTGTTGCGAGACGCTCACCATCCTCTTTCGTAACACCGGCGCCTACGCGCTCGAGCATGTGAATGTTGTCCTCGCCCCATCCGACGCATATTCGGTGGACGCGGGGTCGCAATATATCGAGACGCTCGACGCCAACGATACGAAACGCCTATCCTTCACCTTGACCCCACACACACTCCAGACGTTTTGTTTGCCGGTCATTGTATCGTACCAAAGCACCGCAGACGAGGAGAGCCGCACCGATACACGGGAACTGTTATTGGAAGGAGTGGCCGACCTCGAGTTCGAAGCGATCGAGAACACCTATAGCCCGGGCCAACCCATCGAAGATGAGCGGATGTTCTTTGGGCGTCTCAGCGAACTCGACAATATTCGTGAAGCGGTGAGGAAACGGTCGAAGGTGGATATCCTTCTCATCGGCGACCGTCGCGCCGGTAAAACGACCATGCTGAAACATATCGCGCGGGAACTGAAGGCGGACCATCCGATCGTCTATCTCGACACCCAGACCGTGCAATTACACCAACCGCCGGAACTGCTGCGGTTCATCATCCATCACCTCCTGCGCTCTTTATCGACCCAGACAGATGATGCAAATGCAGATGGGAATAGAGATGGGAACGCAGATGGGAATGTAGATGGGAATGTAGATGGGAATGTAGATGGGAATGTAAATGAAAATTTAGATGAAAAAGTAGATGAAAAAGTAGATGGAAATACAGATGTGGCCGAGGACGCGCTTAGCACTGAAACGGATCTGATCTATCTTCAAGAGATAATGCATACCCTGCTGGAGCGTTTGAAATGTCGTGTGGTGCTCCTCGTTGACGAAGGTGAGCTGCTCTGGGAGTTCGGCGGCGAATCGCTCCTCATCCTCTTTCGCGGTATGCTGCAGAACAATCCCTCGCTCGTCTGTGTGATCGCCGGTACGAGACGGCTACATGCGCTCAAGCACGAAGATGACCGGTTCTCGCCGTTCTTCAACGCGTTCCTTCCCACCCGTATCGGTGCACTGGAATTGAAGGATGCGCGGGCGCTCCTTACCGAGCCGATCCCCGCCGATTATTATGAGGATTCGCTCGAGGAGATCATCGCGCTCAGCGGGTGCCATCCGTTCCTTCTCCATTCGTACGGTTATCATATCGTTCGGATCCTGAACGCGAAGCGTGAATATCGTGTCACGCACGACGATGTCGAGTCGGCGACCACACGCATCCTCAAGCATGACCAACACCATCTTGCATGGTTGTGGGACCAGCTCGGTACGCTGGAACACGACATTCTCTCCACGCTCTGCCAGAACGGCGGTCAGGCCCCCCTCGACGCATTAGAAACGGAGCTCGGAACCAACCACGATCACACACCCCGCGCGATCCACGCTGCGTTGGCCGCCCTGATCGATCGCGAGGTCCTCAAAAAGGACGAGCCCGCCTCCCTATCGGATAGGGCCGAGCGCGGACCGGTGGCGGAAGCGGGATCGGTCGCGATCAGCTTCAAGATCGGGTTGATGGATCGATGGCTCCACCGCCGCCTCTCACTGCTTTGAACGAGATCCTTCACCGATAGGGTACGGATATCTGCGCTTATGACCCGTACCATCCACTCCACCCGATCCACCCGTATCATCCGCTCCACCAGTACCACTCGATCCACCCGTAGCTCCCGCTCCACCTATACCCTCCGACCCACCCGTACCATCCAGTCCACCCGTACCACCCCGCGTTTCGGCCAACCTCGCCAGCGCCACCACCACGACCATATGCAACACCTGCGATAAGACTTAAATGAGGTGAGCACCTCTTCAAGCTCTCCTGCCCACCAAACTGGCGGGTGAACGGAGGTGCCAGCAGATGATCCAACGGCCGCGTGGAACACGAGATTTCCTACCGGCGGAATGCCACCGCCGCCATATCGTCGAAGAACAGTTACGAAAGCGTGCACGCGCCTTCGGGTTCGAAGAGATCGCCACACCGACCTTCGAGACGCTCGAGCTCTTCACCGAGCGCTCCGGTGAGAGCGTCCTGGAACAGATCTACTGGTTCGAGGACAAGAGCGGTCGGCGGCTCGCGCTGCGTCCGGAGCTGACCGCGGCGGTGATGCGGCTCTATTTCGACGCGCTCAAGATGGAGAGTAAGCCGCTGAAACTTTTTTATTTCTCCAACTGCTTCCGGTACGAGCGGCCGCAGAAAGGGCGATATCGTGAGTTCTGGCAGTTCGGGACCGAGCTGATCGGGCCGACGGGGCCGCGCGCCGATGCCGAGGTGCTCGCGCTTGCGCTCGCATGCCTCCAGCGGGTGGGACTACAAAAACACCGGCTCAAAATCGGCCATCTCGGTATCCTCCGCCCCATCCTCGCCGCCAACGGTCTTTTCCGGAGCGAGCAGGGACCAGTGATGATCCTCATCGACAAGAGTAC
>CAZSUE010000135.1:0-9579 GCA_964609045.1 uncultured archaeon
CATATCCGATATCTCTCCGCGGCCAAGGAACTCGGTGACGAACTGGTGGTGATCGTTGCCACCGACGAGACGGTGCGGAAGCTGAAACACGAACCGATCACGCCGGAAGCGATGCGGCGCGAGCTGGTGGAGAACCTCAAGCCGGTGGATCGTGCCGTTCTTGGTCACGATAACGACCGATACGAGGTGGTGACGGAGCTGGAGCCGGATATCATCGCGCTGGGATACGATCAGCCGCACGACTCGGACCGGATCGTGGAGGATTGTCGCCAGCGTGGGCTCGAGGTCGAGGTGGTGCGGCTGCCGAAGTTCGATTACGACCTCGACGGGACACGAAAGATCGTCAATAAGATCATCGAATGGTACCGGATGAAAGAACACATCGACCGGCTCGAAAAGGATAGCCCCACCCCTACCTCACTCACCTTACCGGAGCATTAGACGGAGGGTCGTCTGTTGAAACGGATCGGGATCGCGGATACGACATTTGCGCGCGTCGATATGGGAAAAAGCGCCATCGACGAGCTCAAAAATATCGGGACCGGGTTCAAGATCGTGCGGTACACGGTCCCCGGGATCAAAGACCTCCCCGTCGCCGCCAAGAAACTCATCGAAGAGGAGGATTGCGATATCGTCATGGCGCTGGGCATGCCCGGCGCTCAACCCATCGACAAACAATGCGCGCACGAAGCCTCCACCGGCATCATCGAGGTACAGCTTCGGACCAATACACATGTCATCGAGGTCTTCGTCCACGAGGACGAAGCGGAGGACGATGACGAACTCGCATGGCTCATGGACCGGCGCGCACGGGATCACGCCTCCAACGCGTATATGCTCATCATGCACCCGGAGCGATTGACGAAGCGTGCGGGGACCGGCCGGCGCCAAGGCTATGAGGACGCGGGACGCATCGGATGCAGACCGCGATCGAAAACACTGCCATCGAGCGCCACATCGACGGGTTTTGCCAACGACCACTAATACCGCGCATCGATCCACCCAACCGCCATACGATGATCATTACGCTGGCCTCTCACCGATCCTCCTATCCGTCCTCCCCACGACCAGCACGACCAGCACGACCAGCACTATCACCGCCGTCACAACTACCATTCCACCACCAACACTATCACCGCTGTCACAACTACCATTCCATCAATCATCATCAATACCACGGTGTTTCTATGACGCAAGAGAGAGAGTTCACCATCGGGATCGTTGTCTCCGAGTTCAATTATGATGTGACCATGATGATGCTCGAGCGTGCGAAGGCGCATGCCGAGTTCCTCGGGCTCAAGATCGGCAAGATCGTGCATGTGCCCGGGTCGTTCGATATGCCGCTGGCGATCAAGCACCTCCTCCGGCGGGACGATATCGACGGCGTGGTCACGCTCGGCGCGGTCATCGAGGGTGAGACCGACCACGATCAAGTGGTCATCTCGCACGCGAGCCGGAAGATCGCAGACCTCGCGCTCGAATACGATAAACCGGTCTCACTCGGCATCACCGGGCCCAAGATGTCGCGGCTGCAAGCGGAAGCGCGTATCGAGCGCGCCCGGGCCGCCGTCGAAGCGGTGGCGAAGGTCGCCAAGGTCCTCGAGAGCATCGATGAGTAACCAAGAGTAACGAGTTGCGCGATCGTTCCCGGCGAATGCTTCGCTCCCTCCTTCGTGGCGAGGAGCGTGCGCACCCTTCACACCCTGTGACTCAGCAAAACGGAAGAACCGTAAAATATTTTACCACCCTATCACGACCTAGCCCTGTGGCACACTTCAGATCTCACGGTACATTACCCAATTCCAATCATATGGGAAACGCTTCATTAATCATGGAAGTCCGCGTTAGCAACGCGCTCACCACAAGCCCTCGCTGTGTAAATGTAGCCGACCGCTATAACCTAAGTAGGGCATGAGGCCCCTTTATTTAAACGACGAAAAACAATGTGGGTGGGACGGGGCGGCCCCACGCCCCAAACCCCTAACCCCCTCCCATTCGAGGCATCAGCATGCACCGTTTTCAAGATATCAATGTAGAACTCAATGTACTGGAACATAATAAGATGTTAGCGAAGCGCAACAGCCTCGCGCTCGAAGAGGCGTCCATTATTTCGTACGACTTCATGGGCTCCATCGGCTCGGGCAAGACTCTCCTCATCGAGAAGCTGGTCGAGCGGCTGAAAGCGGTTGGGAAGCACCCGGCGGTGGTCTGCGCCGATGTCGCCGGCGACGACGACTACAAGCGTTTCGCGCAGCACGATACGCCGGTGATCAATGTCAACACCGGCAAGGATTGCCATATCGACGCGCATCGCACCGAGCACGCGCTGGAAGAGCTCGATCTCGGAGCCATCGACGTCCTCTTCGTCGAGAATGTGGGCAACCTCGTCTGTCCCGCTGATTTCCCGCTGGGGATGACGAAGCGCGTCGTCGTCATCTCGGTCACCGAGGGCGATGATATGGTGCGGAAACATCCGCTCATATTCACCGCCGCCGATGTGATCGTGATCAACAAGATCGATCTGGCCGACGCGATCGAGGTCGACCCCGGTATCATCGTCGCCGACGCGCATAAGCAGGTGCCGCATGTGCCGGTGATACGGACCGATGCAAAGCACGGTGCGGGTATCGACGAGCTGGCGAAGGCGCTGGACCTCCCGGGCAGGGACGCGATGTAGGGAGGGCGTGGAGCCATTTACTCCGAAAAAGCGTCAACACGAAATCGCAGAAGCGATAAAACCAGATATGTCGATGCTAATGGAGATGGTGGGATTGCGTGGGTTTATGGGCGGAGGACCGAGCGAGCGAGCGAGTGACATGACAGCGATAAAAGGTCGGATGTGTGAGGGATAGTATGCGCCATTATGTTCGTGGGGTGGTCCAGGGGGTCGGCTTTCGACCGTTCGTCTATCGTATCGCCACGGAAGAGGGGCGGCGCGGCTTCGTACGCAATAACGGCTCGAATGTCGAGATCTGTATCGACGGCGGCGACGAGCGGTTCCTCGAGCGGCTGCGGAGCGAACTGCCGCCGCTGGCGAGGATCGAGAGCGTCGAGTCCGAGCCGCTGGCGCCGGGAGAATGCGACGCGTTCGAGCGCTTCGAGATCAAGTTCTCCAAGGAGGGGAAGCGCCTCTCGCCCATCCCCGCCGATACCGCGCTCTGCGCGCCATGTCGCGCCGAAATGCACGACCCGGACGACCGACGCTATCACTACGCCTTTACGAACTGTACCGACTGCGGCGCGCGCTTCAGCGTCATCTCCGACGTGCCGTACGACCGGCCCAAGACCTCCATGGCGCCGTTCGAGATGTGCGATGCGTGCCTCGCACAATACCGCGACCCGCTGAACCGACGGTTCCACGCTCAAACGGTCTCATGCCCCGTCTGCGGGCCGCATTACAGGCTCTATGACGAGCATGGCGCCGCGATCGAGACCGATACCGATACCGATACCAATACCGATACCGATGACCCTATTTCGCGGTTCGCGCGGCTCGTCGACGACGGTGCCATCGGCGTGGTGAAGGCATGGGGCGGGATGCATATCGTCGCCACGCTCGAACAGGTGCCGGTGCTCAGGGAGCGCTACCATCGCCCCGCCAAACCGTTCGCGGTGATGGTGCGCGACCTCGACGCCGCAGGGCGCTACGCGGCGCTGGATGACGACGCCGTCGCGCTCCTCACCGCGCCGCAAGCGCCGATCACGCTGGTGCCCAAACGTGAAGGCGAGACCGCCGCGATGCAAGCGGCCGTTGCACCGGCGCTCGACCGTATCGGGCTCTATCTCCCGCATACCGGTGTGCAGATCCGGCTCTTCGACGCGCTCGAACACGACGCGCTCGTGATGACCTCCGCCAACCTCCCCGGCGAGCCGATGACTACCGAGAACGAGGACGCGTTCGCACTGGAAGCGGACCTTTACCTCCTCCACAACCGCGCCATCGTGAACCGGTGTGACGATTCGGTGATCCTCCCGTATCGCAAAAACCGATATTTCCTCCGCAAATCGCGCGGCTATGTGCCCGACCCGATGACGATCCCGCACGATCGTAGCATCGTCTGCGTTGGGCCGGAGCGGAATGTGGTGGCCTCGTTTTCGCGCAACGGCAAGCTGACGCTGAGCCAGTATATCGGCAACACGCGGCATTACGACGTGCTCGCCTTTCTCGAGCGTGCGATCGGGCACCTTTCCACATTGTTCGGGTTGGAGACGCTGGACGCAGTGGGGCTCGATCTTCATCCGCGCTATGCTACGCGTCGTGCGGCGCGCGCCATCGCCGACGAGGCGGGCTGCCGCACGATACCGGTGCAGCACCATTTCGCGCACGCGGCGTCGATCATGCTCGAGCACCAGCGCTTCGATCCACTCGTCTGTCTCAGCCTGGACGGGACCGGTTGGGGCACCGACGGAACGGTGTGGGGCGGCGAGGTGCTCCTCTTCTCGCGCCATCGACATCAGCGCGTCGCGTCGCTCGGTACCTTCCCACTCATCGGCGGCGATGCTGCGATCCGTGATCCCCGGAGGCTCGTCTTCGCGTTCGAAGAACGACTCGAACGCGCGCGCGGCCCCATCACCGACCGCTTTACTCCGACCGAGGCGCGGGTGATGGCGCGGGCGATGAGCAAGAGCGTGCGCACCTCCTCGCTGGGGCGTGTGCTCGATACACTGAGCTGCTGGCTCGGGGTGGGATGTGAGCGGACGTACGACGGCGAGCCAGCGATACGGCTCGAACGGTATCTTGCGCGTGGCCGCGCGCGGTTCGAGTTCAAGGCGCCGTTCGTACCGGATGCGGACGGCTTGCCGCGCGTCGACCTCGATGCGCTCTTCGCACAGCTCACAGCGCAGCTCGATGCGCTGGGGTTCGACCCGCTGGCGAGCGATGCGCCGACCGAGCGTCAGCGCGCCGACCTCGCCGTCTCCTTCGTCGAGCCGCTCATCGGGACACTCACCAGTGCCGCAATCCTCAGCGCCTACGAGGAGGGTATCGGTGCCGTCGGGCTCTCCGGCGGCGTCACCTACAATATCCCCATCTGTGAGATGGTCCGGAAACGCGTGGAACGGGCGGGGCTCGAATTACTGCTCCACGACCGGCTCCCCAACGGCGACGGGGGCATTTCCGCGGGCCAGAACCTTATCGTCGGATGGGCGCTGGACGACGGCGGTGGATGATACGACACCAGCCTACTTTTGCTCGCGCTCGTCTGTGTTGTACATTCCAGCCGTTGTGGTGAAATTCCTAATAGGAGTTCCAATCGCAGTATCTGGTTGTTACATAAAGACGATCTTATGTAAGAGGTCGATCGGTGCGGCCAGTGCGGCATTTGAACGAACCAGAGCGAAGTATCCGGCTGGTACATAAAGACGAACTTATGTAACAGCCCGATACCCTGCGTCCACGCCGCAAGAATTCCACGGGTCCTATCTGAGCCATCGGTGCGGCAGGGTAACAAAAATGGCTGCCACGCTATCTTGACTCCGTTTCCTCTTGCGCCCAGCACCCGGACCGTCCCACTGCGGTTTTCCAGCGCGAATAGAGCCGTTCCCGACGCTCGGCGCCCATTTGCGGTTTGAATATGCGATCCACCCGCCGCAGCTCGGCGATCTCCTCCTTCGAGCGCCAATAGCCGCAATAGAGCCCCGCCATGTACGCTGCGCCCAATGCGGTGCTCTCAAGGTTGGCTGGGCGCTCGACCTCGGCCTCGAGGAGGTCGGCGATGAACTGGAGGATAAAATCGTTCAGCGATGCACCGCCGTCGGCACGGATACGCCGCGGTGAGAGGCCGGTATCGTCCGCCATAGCGAGGAGGATATCGCGACAGCGGTACCCGATCGCTTCTAACGCGGCCCGGACCATGTGCGCTCTCGTCGTCCCGCGCGTGAGCCCGATCACCGTTCCTCGCGCACGATGGTCCCAGAACGGCGAGCTGAGCCCGGTGAACGCGGGCACGAAATAGACATCGTCCGTATCGTCCACAGAGAGCGCGAGCGTCTCGGACTCCGCCGGCGACGCGATCAGCCCCGCATTCTCATGGAGCCACTGCACCGCGGAGCCGGTGGTATTGATATAGCCCTCGATCGCGTAATTGACCTCGTCGCCGATCTTCCACGCCACCAGCGGTACGAGCCCGTGCGTCGATGCGATCGGCTCGGTGCCCACATTCATATCGATGAAGGTGCCGGTCCCGTTCGTACATTTCACATCGCCCGGGAGGAAGCAGGTCTCGCCAAAGAGCGCGCTTTGCTGGTCGGCGATCACGCCACAGATCGGGATCGGCGAGCCGAAGAGTTCGGCGGTTGTCATGCCGTAATCGTCGGACGAGGCGCGCACCTCCGGCAGCATGGCGGTGGGCACGTCGAGGATGTCGAGTAGTGTGCCGCTCCAGTCGAGCTTGTACGGGTCATACAGATAGGTGGCGGAGACATTCGAGTAATCGGTGGCATGGACCGCGCCGCCGGTCAGTTTCCAGATAAGCCAGCTATCGATGGTGCCTGCGAGCACCTCGCCCGCAATCGCGCGCGCGCGCAACCCTTCGATCGTATCGAGCTGATACCGGAGCTGCACACCCATATAGAGCGGCGAGAAGCGCAGATTCGAGAGCGTGATAAAGAATTTGCCGCGCCTCGAGTGCCGAAGCGGCGGGACCAATTTCGAGATGGTGACGAGGATCTTCCCCAGGGCGCGCAATAGCCGTATCTTCGGAAGCTGATTCAAGCGCTTCGCCAGCGCGCCCGCGCGGCTATCTTGCCAGGTCAGTGACGGCGCCACCGGGCGGCCAGTGTCGCGGTCCCAGATCACATTGGTCATCCGTTGGTTCGTAATACCGATGCCTGCGATATCTTTCGCACCCAGTTCTGCACGTTTTAACGCCTCACGGACCACTGCACAGGTCTCCGACCAGATCGTCTCCGCGTCCTGCTCCACCCAGCCCGGTTTGGGGCAGTTCACCTCCAACCCACGATAGCTCTTGCCCTTCTCGCGGCTGTGCATGTCGTAGATGATGGCACGCACACCGGTGGTACCCTCATCGATGACGAGTATATATTGCTGCTGCACTCTTTTGCCCATATCCGCACCTTCGACCACACCGCTCCTCGAATGAGAAGAACGCCGCGGTGCTATTTAAGCCTGCGGCACCACATCGAGGAAAAAGATCCGATCTTCGGATGGGTCCCATCCGAGCACGAGGATCACTGCGTGCGCGCGGTCACTTTTATACCCACCACTGGAGCGCATGGAAATGAGGAGCGCGTCCTCGCAGCCGAACTCGAGCTCGCGCAGTGTCGCATCCTCGACGGTGGTGCACGCCAGTGAAGTCTCATCGAACCTGAGCGAACCGCTCGTATCCTCCTGCCGGTCGAAATTATAGCTATAGAGCTGCTCGGTATGGTTATGACCGGACACCGATACGAACCGCTGCGAATGTAACAGCTCCTTGCAGCACTGGAAGGCGAGCCGTGGCGAATACCACCCGCCGTACCGCGACGGGATGACGACGAACTCGTTGAGCGCCGCGCGCGGCACCGCGCTGCCGAACGGATTCTTCCGCTCACCGTTACGGATCGCAGCCACGATGCTAGCAACGCGGGGCGTGAGCCGTTGCCAGCACCCCGCGATACCCGCTGGGTTCCGCACCTTCCCCTTCGCAACCGGCCCGCCGTGGTAGCCGATCGCACGACGCGGCGTCTCCTCGTGCGCGATCACATGCGCCTGCATGATCGCGTCCACAAACGCACGGATATCCTCGTATTCGCGGTTCGTGCGGATCGCGGTGCGCATCGCCGCTGATCCTGCACCATACGGCCCCTGAGCGAGATGGTCCAAGCAGGGGTCATAGAGCTCGTGGTTGCCGTGGATATGGAGGATC
The DNA here is from genome assembly GCA_964609045.1 of uncultured archaeon. Taxonomy (GTDB): domain Archaea; phylum Thermoplasmatota; class Penumbrarchaeia; order CAZSUE01; family CAZSUE01; genus CAZSUE01. The sequence continues at coordinate 7,866 of CAZSUE010000135.1, forward strand.
GGCCCGTCGAACCGCTCTAGCGTTTCGAGGATCGTGCGTGGGTCGTCGGGGCCGCGATCGAGGATGTCGCCGAGGTTCCAGAGCTCGTCGAACCGTATCCCGAACCGTTCCAAGCGCCCAGAGCTGACGAGGTCGACTATTGCACGCAGGTAGTTGTTGCGCGCGTGGATATCGGAGAGGACGAGAATGGTATGGACCGCGTCTGTGGCGGTGTCGTTGGCGCATTCGTCCGCGTCGGCCAAGGTCATGGTCATGGTCCGGCGTCTCCCGCTTTTGAACCAGCGATCTGCCGATCGTACCAACAAAGAAGCGCGCGGGTGGCGGCGGCGTAATCGACCTCCGCCAACGCGTCCCGGACCGCGTCGTGGACCGCAACCCGTGGTTCGGGTGCTTCGCTGTCGCTGTCTGCCCGCTCCGACCGATGCGGATCGGATCGCGACCAAAGCGTCTCGAACAGCGCGCGCGTCGCGTCGAAGATAGAGAGCGCGTCATCGGTGATCGACGCCACCACCGACCCGTCATCACTGACGACGAGGTCGCGCACCGGATGCTGAAAACGGTAGCACCATATCGGCGCTGGCGTATCGTTATCGTGTGCACCATCCGCCCGTTCGACATCGAGACGATAGCCGCACATTTCGTCGCCGGCCCATGTGACGAGCGTGCCACCGCGCTGAGCCAGATCGAAGCCCGCGAAGCGCGGATAGGTTCGTTGGCGCTGGAGCTCGCCATCGAGCGCGAGCGTTTCGAGCCGCTCGCCGCCCCATCCGACGAAAAGCGCACCCTCGTTGTGATCCACCACCTTCAGCCCCGTAAGCTCCCAGCCGGACCGTTCCCAATAGATCTCACCTTCGAAGGTAAGCGCATGGATGCCCCGCGAGGAGCCGACGATCACCCGCCGGTGACGTGCGGTGGTCGCCATGGCGGTGATAGCCGCGGAGAAACCGGTGCGCCACGCGATAACGGGCGAACGCGACCCGAGCGGGGAGCAGATCAGGTCCCCTTCCAAGGTGCCGATCAACAAGATGGGGTGGGAGGGGCGGAACGAAACCGAACGATCCCCTTCCGACGCGTCACCCAGCGACGCGGGAGGGCGTTGGCGGCCGACGAGCGCAAGAGCGCTGATCGTGCCGTCGACCGGGATCGTCATCTCATGCTTCAACCGGTACCCCGCATCGGTGTTACTGGTCGGACGATCGATGGTGTAGACGATCGCCTCGTGGAGCGTGCCCACCGCGAGCGCGATGGGTGCCGAGCGCCCGCACTCGTTCCCACCCTCGAATGCAGAAGCACGAGCTGCGTCGATCTCAACGACCATATCGTCGACCGCCGCGCGACCGACGATCGTACCTCTGTGGTCCACGATCAGCACGCCCTCGCTGGCACCCACTGCGACACGCGGGCCCTCGTCGACCGCACACTCCGGTTCCAGCCAGCTATGCGAACCGAGATGCGTGAGCGCGTGATACGGAGCACCGTTTGCTGTTTGCCCGCGCAAATTCAGTGCTTCGGCATAATATTCGTACCGGTCCGCACGGGTCTGGTACCGTCGTGCCTCGTCGTCGTGGTGCGCCGCCCGTTCATCCGCGGCACGCATCCGCAATTCGTCGAGCCATCCCTCATCCATCCTCTCGAGCGTTGCCGTATGCAACCGCTCGGCACCCTCACCCTCACCCTCACCCTCGCCCTCACCCTCACCCTCACCCTCACCCTC
>CAZSUE010000136.1:0-9508 GCA_964609045.1 uncultured archaeon
GATCGGGTGATGCGCATCGTCCGCGGGATGATATGGTAGGTCCATGCCATGGCGGCGCCCACTCCGAAAAGCGCGACGGCGAGGAAAAGGGTGGCGGTGCGCATCGGGCCGGGCTGTGCGTCGGGTCCGAGGACGGCGAGGAGGAAGAAGATCGTCCCGAAAAGGATGGCGAGGAACCCGATGGGCGGACTGAGACGATAGATACTGCGCATAAGTCGCAGATCGCGGCGGGCACGGTCGATCTTGTCCGCGATCAATTTCGTATTGTGAGCCTCGGGCAGCATCCGATGTGTCTGGGCATGATCCGTGTGCTCTTCGCTCCCGTTCTGTTTCGTTTCGGCCACCCGCTCTATCTCGATCTTCTCGCTTGGTGATCCTGCGCGTTCGCGTGATCGACTGACTGATCTGATCTGATCTGATCTGGTCTGGTCATATCTGGTCATATCTGGTCATATCTGGTCTGATCTGATCTGATCTGATCTGGTCTGTTCGGATCGTTCGCTCGAATATCATACGGTATCGGTGCATGCGTCGCGGCGACCTCGATCGGTCACTGAAGAACGAGGCGGCCGTCATCGGCAAAGTCGCTCCTCGATCCGATCCTGCGCATCCTTCACTTTCCCATTCTATTCGCTCTCTTCGGCCGCATAGATGAAGGTATGCCATTGATAGGTTCCGTCCACCGTGAGGAGGCGCCGCTCGACGACGAGCTCCGTGCCGGAGTCGACCCGTAAGAGTGCTGCATCGGTATCGCTCTCGTCGAACTCATCACTGGTATATGCATCGCTCTCCGGTGACCAGGGTTGGACCCGTTCGTGGAACTGCGCCGATGCGCTCCGGTCCTCTTGCGTAACCATGACGAGCTCGTGGCCGATAGTGATGGTATAGGACCGTTGGTCGATACTGGCGGGGATATTGCCCACCGATCCGCTCCTGGGCCCGATGCGGAGACGCACGCGCCCGTTGACGCCTTGGAGCTCGTTGACGATATCTGCGATCTCTTCTGCAACGCGCGTCAGTTCATCCGTTCGGGACGATTCCTCCCACAGGTCGAGGTAGCCGGCTCCCACCACGATGAGCAGGATGGCCGCCACCGACATCGCCACTTTGGAAAGGACCCAATCCAGCATTCTCACGCGCTCCGAAGTATGGTAGTTCCTCTATCGATCACCGCATGCATTATTGGAGTATCTCGCATGAGCCATGGAGATGGCACGTTAGCGCTGAAGATATTCGATCTCGAGATAGGCCACCGGCGGCGCATTCACGAGCTTGTCGGGGATGCCGTCGCCGTCGGGATCGTTCGGCGCCGACGCGGGTCGATCGTCCGGATCCGTCGGATCGGTTTGGGCAACCAGTTCCTCGATATCGGAGCTCCCATCGCCGTCGCTATCGCGGTCGACATCTGCGTTGGTCGACACCTCGCCGTAAAGTCGTTCCCAAAGGTCTGGCACATCGTCACGGTCCGCGTCCCAATGACGCTTCGTGATGGAGAGCGTATGCAATCCTGCGCCAAAGGTGAGCGCGTCGTTCTCCGGTGTGGTGAGCGCGATCGAGACCGCGCCGCGCTTGATGAGCATGAAGTTTCGATCGCGTTGTTGGATTTGGTACCATATCGTCGAGCTAAAGCGCGAGAGGAGCGGCCCGCCCAGCGTTACCGATTCTGTTTCGTCCGGGATATCGATCTCGATGGTCTGCGCGGTGCCAACGCCCATGGTGTAGACTTGTATCCCGAGCTGTTTGAGCCGCTCGAGTTCGGTCTCCAGCACCGTCTCGGCGCGCTCGATCCGATAGTCCCGGAGCCCCACAAACACCACCGGAACGGTGATCGCCATGACGATCGCGATAATGAGGAGGCGTAACGGCAGATCCTCTAACGCATTATCGTCCGCCCGAAGTCGTCGCTGCTTCATAAAGGTTCACTCGCGTTCCCTATCCCATTCGATCATGGATCGGATCGTTCAAATAGTGTGCTCATTGCGATTCGATGCATTTGAACTCCAATGGTATGGCCTCTTTTCTTGTGGCCGAACCGCGAAAGAGACGGCTAATGGAGCGCCGAGATAGCTCTCATGGGTAGAGCTACCATAGAATTCTTGCTATTTTTATTTATGCCGCCGCTCCATTCAGTTCAGTTCGCCGCAGAGGATGGCGTGCGAAATGGAAAATATTATGTGGTAGCACGGTGTGGTACATGATACCACGATCGGTGCGGATGTATGGGCGAAGGCGCGACCGGTAGGGTCCGTATTCGTATTCGTATTCGTATTCGTATTCGTATGCTGGATCGTGGGACCTCGTATCGTATCGTATCGTAAAATGTCGTATCGTATCGTATCGTAAAATGTCGTATCGTAAAATGTCGTATCGTATCGTAAAATGTCGTATCGTAAAATGTCGTATCGTAAAATGTCGTATCGTATCGTATCGTAAAATGTCGTATCGTGTCGGTAGTGATGAAGGAGCCTCTCAAAGGATGCAAATGCGGCCCTATCCATCGCTCTGGCATGCGTTCTTCGCGAGGTGGACCGGCGATCACTCGAAGCCCATGCCGAATGGTCCCGTCCGCAGATGCGCCGTGAGAGACCGTGAGAGACCGTGTGGGGTCAAGAATCCCGTGGCCAGACCGCACCGATCAACGATTTGGGATGATACGCGCTCTCGCCATCCGTGATATGGTGACGCAGAGAGATAGAACTGGGCGGGATACCCTGCCGGGTCGCAGCGGGGTTCGCTCCGTTCGGCGGATGATCGTCGCGGTCGGTCGCGGGAAGGAATACGAAAAGTTCGGCCCACGCCCTACCGTCCATTTACCCGTAAATACGAGAAGGAGAACGGGATCGAGTATAGCGCGAACATGACGAACGGAATGGTCGTCACCCGCGCACCCGTCATGGACAGCTCGGCCTCCTATCCTCGGGAGCGGTCGACTTAGCGGCTGCAACGAGGGCAATATTATGCCAAATTCAACACTCTTAAATATCAATAGCAACATAACTGCCTATTTCATTTCTCATAGTTCGAGGTGAGTCGCTTGGGCTGGAAATATAATCTAACGAAGAATGATCGAGATCGAAAAAGGTTTCTACAACTGGTCCCATTAATTGCAGTCGGTATCGTACTGACATTGCTATTGGGAAGTTTGCCCACGGTCGACACACAATCGATCGACGCGGAACTGACCGAGACGCAGATCAACGGCATGAACGAGTACGACTTTACGCTGCCCTGGTCGGGCGGTGACGATATCAGTACCTGGATCCACCCGGTCCAGGGCTACGACGCGGATCGTATATCCTTTACCATCCATGGTGAAAAGGACCGGGCGCGGGGAACAGAACGCTACACCACCGATGCGGATTTTTCGGGACTGGATCTTTCGAACCTCACCGCTGAAGGGAACGACCTCAAGCTCACCAGCCGCGGTCAATGGAAACTGGACACGCGCAACGATTTCAAGGCGGGCACCTTTGAGAACACCGATCTGTTCACCATCGAGAAGTCCGCTGGAGATGCCTCCTCCACCTACGATATCCTCAGCATCGCCCAGAGCGGTTGGACCGAACCGCAATCCAATCCAGCAGTGGAGCCGACGACGTCCCAGCCCGGTTTTTTCGACCCATCTCTCGCATACGATTATAACACTGACCAATATGAGCTGTATATGACCCACGATACCGGCGATTTCTACCAGATCGGGCTCTTCACCTCACCGAACGGATCGGAATGGTTCCGGACCAATGGCGTCCCTTCCACGCAACAGGGGCCTAATGTTGCGTTCTCGCCGAATCGAGACAAGGACTATATCTCTGAGAATGTGCGCGACCCCTACATCGTCAAGTTCTACCACGCGCCGCAAATGCGGAATTATCTCTTTTTCGTGGGCAATAACGAGAGCGGGAGCAACTATTATTATCAACTCAATGTTGCATCACAATCCGGCGCGATATCGCAGGGGTCCCTCTATCGGAGCTATACCAGTAGCGGCCCCGCGCTGGAACTCGGTCCGAACCCGGGAGATTTCGATCACAAAGGGATGTACGACCCCGCCGCGATCTACGACCCGGAAATGGGTGACGACGGCGGGTTCAAGATCTGGTATGTGGGCGTCGACCAGACCGGCGACGACGGACGAAAACGGATCGGGTACGCCACCGGGCTGTGGGATACAACGATAGATACCCGTGAACTCGTTTTCGAAAAGCACGGCGTCGTCCTCGATGTACGGGAAGACATGGCCGATAGCATGGGCTGCGAAGACCCCACCGTGATCTACGACGGCACGCTCTATCAGATGTGGTACACTGGCTTTGACGGTTCACAATATACGATCTTCCACGCCACCTAGAAAGACGGCATCACATGGGATCGCGAAGACGCTCCAGTCGAGGGAACTGCCGGCTTCGCGCCCCAGACCCAAGCCTACAGCCCCGGCGTGGTGCGCAAAGAGCTCGATACATGGATGTACTACAACTGGCGATCCGGTGGTTCGAAAAAGCTATTCAATTCCAGCGCGAAATATAGCACCGAAGGCACCTTTACCTCGCCGGTATTTAATGCGAAAGCACAGGCGGACTGGGCCGACATCTCGCTCGATATCGAGCAGCCGCAGAACACCTCATACACCGTCTACACCCGCTCCGGCAACACACCCACGCCGGACCTGAGCTGGTCGCTCTGGCTCGAGGCCGATGACGGCAACATCGGCAGCGCCAGTTCCCAATATCTCCAATACGAGATCGTGTTGGAGACGAAGAACGAACTGGTGACGCCGCGTGTGGACGCCATCACCGTCAACTATAACAAGGCCGGGCGCGAGCTCGTCGTCGACTCGTACGAGGATTTCACCACCGGCGAGCTCTATACGCCGAGGGATGAGCAGAACATCGCCTACCTCAAGGACGGCGGTCTGAAATTGGAGAACGACCCGCTTTTCGAGGAGGGTGCGTGGCAGCGCTTTTTCAATAATCCGGTCAGGAGCGGCTTTACCGGCTCGTTCAAGCCCGGCTCACTCCTCTACCTCGACGAAACCTACCACTTCTACTATTCCGTGCTCAACGATATGAACTGGACCATCTATCTCGCCCAATCCGAGAACGGCATCACATGGACGGAGATCGGCGAAGTGGTCACGCGCGGTGCGGAAGACGCATTCGACGGGATCAATGTCTCCGACCCATATGTCCTCTATATCGACGGCGGGTTCAATATGTGGTATACGGCGGAGGGTCTCAACGACGACGACCTCCCTGTCAGGAGCATCGCGTACGCGGAATCCTCCGACGGGATCACATGGGAGAAACCCGAAGACACCAACCCGGTCTTTTCACCCTCCACCGGTACCGCATGGTTCGATAATGCGTCGGTCTACCACCCCTCCGTCCTCTACGACGGCGAGGTATATCGTATGTGGTACACCGCCAATAACTACAACCAGTCGAAGTTCGGCGGGCTCCATGAATCCATCGGGTACGCCACATCGCTCGACGGCAAGAAATGGATACGGATCGGCGAGATCGATTTCGCAGCACTACCAAACCCAAAAGAGGACAATACCGCCATGCGGCACCCGGAGGTGATGTTCGACGGCACGATGTATCATATGTGGTACGACGGCAATAACACCGATGAGGACAATACCAACCGTACCCTCTATGCCACCTCGACCAACGGCATCGACTGGACGGCGCATGGGACTATTTTCAAGATCGAGGACCCGGTATGGGACCTAGAGAACGCCTATCCCACCCTCGTTTCCGACGGCAACACCTATTACATCTACTATGTCGGTGGGCAGGGACCCGCAACATGGGAGCTTGGGTTCGCAAAATGGCTCTTCCCCGCCGCTGAGAACCTCGATGAGATGGTCGGAAAATACGTCTCGACGATCTTCGACCTCGGCGCGGTCTCCAATTTCCAGACCCTCTCCTGGGACGAGATCATCCCCAACCCCAAAGGTAACATCAAGGTCAGTGTCCGTACCACCAACGATACGGATGAGTTCCTCAGCGATCAGTCCGCAGGGTATATCGAATATACCGAAAGTACCGAATCGCTCATGGGCAACGCACCTGGACGCTATCTCCAGTTCCAGGTCCAGATCTTCAACACCAACCCCATGACCACCCCGATCTTCGATCACCTCGAGGTAACCTACTCGCGCTTCGCAGAAAGAGGGTCGTTCGAAACGCCGGTCTTTTCCACCGACTATCCGGTAGAGTCGATCACCGCACACTGGAACGCCACGACCTTCGGCGCCTTCGTCAATATCTCCGTCTCACACGACGGGGGTGCAAGTTGGCATCAAATGACGAGCAGCGGCGATACCTGGCAGATCGACGAGCAGAATGAAGGCAAGAAAGTGATGGCGCGTGTCGAGTTCGAGACACCGTCCACGCATAAGACGCCGATACTCCACGACCTCTCGTTCGCCTATGTCTATGGCACCTATCCCAACAACCTCAGGCTCGATATCGGTGGCGACGGCAGCATCCAGCTCGACGCCAACCAGATCGGGAGCGGTGTGCTCGACGGCTCTTCCCCGCAGTCCGAAGATGCGGCGGGGGATTCGCAGACGCCCATGCTCGACGAGATCAACCGCATCCTCGCCGATACCGGCGAGGGACCGAACGACCGCCAGAAGATACCGTTCAGGTTCATCTCCAAAACCGGTGGAAAGGTGCGCGTCACAAACATGCAACTGCACCTGACCAAGATCATTCATGAGCCGGAGATCGAGCTGCCCGTGGTGAATAGCACCAATGTGCCCGAACCGATCAAGGTGATCTTCGACCAAAACGCCGCGGCGGAGAACCAGTTCAATATCACGCACCTCTTCTCGTTCGAGAACAAGACCGAGCTGAACTACTCCTATTACGGCGACAACTATATCGGTGTCGAGATCGGCCCCGATCACAATGTGAGCTTTTCCAACCTCGACGACCAGTGGTATGGCCAGGAGACCATTACCTTCCGCGCCACGAACAACGATGGCTATTATGCAGACCTCCCCGTGGTCGTCGAAGTGCGCGATGTGGATACGGAGGCCGAGGTCCATACTCTCGAGGGACCCGAAACCGTCAAGGAAGGCGAAAGTGCGACCTTTACCGCTCGTGTCACCGATCCGGACGACCACTATTTTGAGTTCCGGTGGTTACGGAATGAGATCGAAGTTTTTGTCGACGACGGGACCACCTCACAATATACCTACACGCCCAGTTACAGAGACGAAGGCACGCATACGATCCGAGTGGCGGTCATATCGTTCCCCCACAACGCGAAAGCGGTTCGCTCCGGTCCAATCGAACTCACCGTGGAGGATGTCGTGCGCCCGCCGTCGGTGACCGTCAACTCGCCACAGGCCGCGAATCTCTATTACGACAGCGAGCCGATCAAGTTCAAGTGCACTGTGGATTGGGCAGACGGATCGAAAGAGAATGTCTCGCTCGTCTGGCGCGACGGCAGCCGCACGCTCGAACAGGGCGGCTATTACCAGAGCGGTGTGCGCGAGTTCGAAGAGACGCTCTCCGCAGGTATCCACACGATCAACCTTACCGTGAGCGTGATGGACGATGAGGACGGGAACTTGACCCAGTACGAAGAGGTCGTGATCCATGTCAAAGAGGATCTAACGGAAGAAACGAAGCAAGATCTCGAGGGCAAGATCGATCAGGGGTTCGACGACCAATTGATGTGGTGGATACTCGTCATCGTCATGCCGTTCGGCGCCATGGTGGTGATCCTCCTCCTCGTCAAGCGCTGGTTCGATGAGGTCGAGGTCAAAGGTGTGGCCGCACCTGCAGGCGCGGTCCCGAGCTTCGAGCCCGCGCCGGCCGCAGAGCCGGAGCCGATGATGGCGGCGGAGCCGGAACCGGAGCCCGAGCCAGAGCCGGAACCGGAGCCCGAGCCAGAACCGGAACCCGAACCGGAGCCGGAACCGGAGCCCGAGTTCGAGCCGGTGGATCCGTCGGTCTGTCAGGTCTGCCACGGCAAGATCAAGCAGGGCATCCAGGTCTACGAGTGCGATAAGTGTGGCGCACACCTGCACAACTCCTGTTCGAAGCGCGTCGCGCTCTGTCCGAACTGCAGCGCAGGCATCGATCAGAGCAAAGCGCGTGTCCCATACGGCAGCGGCGGCGCAGCAGCTGCACCGGCAGCACCGGAACCGGCACCTGAACCCGAACCGCCGGCACCCGCGCCTGAACCGCCCAAGCAAGAGGAGGACACCGGCCCCAAGACCTGTCATATCTGTAACGGGATCATCAAGAAAGGGTTGCCCATCGTGACCTGCCAGTGTGGGAAGACCTACCATGTGAGTTGCGCAAACCGTGTGGGCGAGTGTCCGCACTGTGGCCGGCCGATCTGATCTGATCTGATCTGATCTGTTCGGTGACCGAAAAACGCACGAGGGTCGGAAGATAGCCGTCACCGCTATCTCCGCCCTTCTGGTTCGGTCCGGTCCAAGCCGGACCGTTCTCTCTTTTTTTTCCCTTTCCTTTTTTTCGTTCTCTGTCCTATTCTTCTTCGCACCGCGCCGCTCGTTCCGTTTCTTTCCCCTCCTGACCAACCAACGAGCGGCATTTATATCGGAGCATCACCTTTCCTATTGTGTTGTGTTGTGTTGTGTTGTCCAAGAACGCACGACAAAGGTGAGTGCGATGCGTACTGGTTCACATCCCCATCGATCATCGTCCCGAAGCATGCTGCGATCACTCTATCTGGCCGTGGTCGCGATCCTGCTCCTTCCTACCTTCCAACCGCTGATAGAGGCACCCACCATACCGCTCTCACAGGTGACAACGGATGCCCCGCAAACCGAGAACATCGTCAATGCCAGCGGCCGCACGCAAAACCGGTCGTACGCACCGAGTACACCGGAGCGGTCGATGCTCTCCTATGATCGTGATCTCGGTATCGGGTTTTTCACGCTCATATGCTGGGCGAGGGAGAAGGCGACCATGCGGGAACGGGGCTGGAGGACGCGATCGAGATCAAGGAGAGAACATGGGAGGAGTAAACGCGCTGTGGCATCGTATGGTATGACACCACAAGCTGCGCTTCATTCATCCATTCATGAAAAAAGAGGGTCGAGTCGAGAAAAAAAAGCGGTGTGCGGTGCGCGGGGAGCGGTGAGCGGTGAGCGGTGAGCGGTGAGCGGTGAGCGGTGAGCGGTGAGCGGTGTGCGGTGAGCGGGGAGCGGTTAGCGGGGTGCGGTGTGCGGGGAGCGGTTAGCGGTGTGCGGTTAGCGGTAGGAGAGCGTTGTATCTGGGGCCGCAGTGGGGATCGAGTGGCGGGTTTTTCGCAGGTTTGGGTATGGGTGCGGCTTGGCGCTTCTATTTAGCATTTGCGGGGAAACGTTATATAGGCGAACTTGAGCTTCATTCTTTCGTTGGAAATTTGTCTCGTATATGCACGCTACGCCATACCATCGACACTGACGAGCAGATGATTACACGACGTGCGTAAGAAGGAACGGGAGTTAGCGTCGCTCTCAGCCTCTTTTTCTATC
>CAZSUE010000137.1:0-9506 GCA_964609045.1 uncultured archaeon
GGGTCTTCCGCATCCATGTGTTCGGGTTCACAGACCGGCGTGATGTCTTCGGCAGCCATCTCATCGTGCCACCAGAGATCGCGCCCCTCTTTCATATCGACATCGTATTCGGTGCGCTTGGTCACGATCACATTATCGATGCAGTCGCACTGTTCGACAGCCTTATCGGCGTTGTCCTTGAGCGGGATCTTCTTGCCGCCGCGGAGCGAGACATTGGTGGTGATGAGGAGCTTCGCCTCGCTATCGAGGATGCGGTCACGGAGCGCTTCGGCGGAAAAGCCGCCGAAAACGATGCTGTGCATGGCACCGATGCGGGCACATGCGAGCATGGCGATGGGGAGTTCTGGTACCATGGGAAGGTACATGCAGACCCTGTCGCCCTTTTCGACGCCACGCTTTTTGAGCACATTGGCGAATTTACAGACCTCGTGGTGAAGTTGCTGGTAGGTATAGGTCTTGCTCTCGTCCGGGTCGTCGCCGACCCATATGATCGCCGCTTTATTCTTGCGCCAGCTGTCCACATGGCGGTCGAGACAGTTATATGAGACATTGAGCTTGCCGCCTTCGAACCATCGGCAATCGAGATTGTCCGGGTCCCAGTGAAATACCTTATCCCACTTTTCGAACCAGTCCAGTTCTTCGGCCATCTCGGCCCAGAATCCGTCCGGGTCCTCGACCGAGCGCTTATACATTTCTTCATACTGTTCCATGCTCTTAATATGTGCATGTTCTGAGAACTCTTTCGGTGGTTCGAATGTACGTTCTTCTTCCATCATCGAGGTAATGGTCTTTTCCTCTGCCAATGTGATTCCTCCTGTTGTGCATAAAAGGTAGAATCTCTAACACACCTACGCACCGGCTGGCTATGGACTGGTGTAATTACTACAGGCTGGTGTAATAGGTGGTCTGAGCGAGCGGTCATAGCACACGCCTGCATATATATCTTTCGAACAATGGATGGACGATCGTACACCCCCTGGCCACGACGCAGATAGAAGAGAGAAGAGGGTAGACTTATTAGGTGCCCATGTGTGCTATTAGGTGCCCATGTGTGCTCGTGCATGAACGCGGCGGAGGGATGAGAAGAATGCGAATCGGTATCGATCTCGGCGGGACCAAGATCGAAGGGATCGCTTTGGCTAAAGATCGTTGCGACGACGCGGCGGACGATACTATTCTTGCGCGACGCCGCATCCGCACGCCACGGGACGATTATGCTGCCACGGTTGAGTCCGTCGCGTCATTGGTGCGCGACCTCGAAGCAGAGGTGAGCGCGAGCGGCACCGTAGGGATCGCCATCCCGGGCACCATCTCGCCCGCCACCGACCTCGTCAAGAATGCGAACTCGACCTGGATGATCGGGCAACCGTTCCACCGCGATATCGAACGCGCGCTGGGGCGCGAGGTCCGCGTCAGGAACGACGCGAACTGTTTTGCATTATCCGAGGCGGTGGACGGCGCCGGAGCGGGCTACGAGGTCGTGTTCGGCGTCATCCTCGGTACCGGCTGCGGCGGCGGTGTCGTAGTTCGTAGAACGCTATTGAACGGGCCCAACGCCATCGCCGGCGAATGGGGCCATAACTCGCTCCCCTGGCCGCGTGAGGATGAACGGCCCGGCCCCGCATGCTATTGCGGTAGGCACGGTTGTATCGAGACCTTCATCTCCGGTACCGGGCTGGCGCGCGACCACGCCCGTGCCACAGGAGACAAATTGGACGCAAAGACGATCGCAGCGCGAGCAGCAGAGGGCGATAGTGCGGCATGCGAGACACTGGCCCGGTACGATCACCGGCTCGCGCGCGCCCTCGCTTCGATCATCAACATCCTCGATCCGTCGGTCATCGTTCTCGGCGGCGGGCTCTCGAACATGACGCATCTCTACCAACGCATCCCGGAACTCTGGGACGAGTTCGTCTTTTCCGATCGCGTCGATACCCCGCTCCTCCCGCCCCGCCACGGCGACTCCAGCGGTGTCCGCGGTGCAGCGTGGCTCTGGTCCGACGCACCGCCGTGAACTCGTTCGTGAGCGAACGACGGATCCACCGATCCACCGATCCACTGATCGATCGATCGATCAACAGAAGCGATCCGTTAATCGCTGCGCCCATCGTGCTGCATCGCGGAGGTCCGCTTCGTTCGGATGACCGCGTTTGAACAGCTTCATTGTCTGACCATAGCAAGTGAAGCAATCGTCCACGAGGGTGTGGCCGCGCGATCGCAACGCCGACCGGATGCGCTCGCGCGCCTCCTCGTCGCTATGCCCACGCCCCCACCATGTCAAGAATAATGCGAAGCGCTGCTTTGGCGCGGGCGCAAGCCGCTCGATCGCATTAAGGAGATGCTTATGCGGGTTGCCGCCATAGACACCGCTACCGATAAAGATGAGTGGAGGCTCGTCGAGCACGAGTTCGGCGGGGGCGGGGTCGGATCCGATCTCCTTCGCGGTGCAGCCCACCGCAGCAGCGATCGCTTCTGCAACCATTCGTGTATTGCCCGACCGCGAAGAAAAAACGACATTGGGTTTCATGCTACGAACTCCACTTTCGATCGATCCAAATTGAGATCTGGATCGAGATCACACGACCGTAACGACGCTACCATTGTTTAAATATGCCCCCGAACGATCCGGCCCGGGAGAAGGAAGGAAGGAGGAAGGAAGGAAGTGAGAAAGTGAGGATGTGGATATTTTATATGAGACTGCGTTATACCTCACCTCGCGCAGGACCGTCGAGTCTCCATGGAGGGTACGAATATGCCGATCGCAAAAGAGGCCTTCAAGAGCGGTGTGAAGAAACGGCAATTACGCAAGGATGTCGTCGCCTATCTCTATCTCCATCGCGACCTTGCCTATAATATGATCGAGATCGCGAACGGCGTGGGGTTGATCGGCGGCGATGAGTTCGATGACCGCGCCATCCCGAATCTCATCTATCTCTACGATGTGCTACGATCGCTGGTATCGCATAAAAAAGTGAAACTCCGACAGGTCGACGGCGATTTCTATTTCATGTCGAAATACGCTTGAACCGTGGCACGCACCTCGAGTGTAGTGTGAGCGCGGCGCGGTGACGCAGCGCAGTGACGGGCCCGGAGCGGTGCGGACTACTCCGCCGATTTGAACAGGTCCTCACGCACTACGTGACCGTTGGCGGCGGAAATGATCATAATGCCGTTGCTCCCTTCCACACACCAGACCGGATTGTAGAGTACACTCCGCAGCGCGATGTCCATAGCCTCGGCGCGCGGTTTCATTTCTTTTTTCTCGATGATCGTGGCGGAATCGCGTTCCATTTTCCTCTCCACCACCTTTGTATTGGCCTGGATGATCGCCTCGCGCGCGGTCTGCATCGCCTCGTCGGAACTGTGTTGGGGGATGATCTTCCGCGATTTCTCCTCCACATGCTCGATGGTGGTGAACTCCTGTGGCCATTTCTCCGCATCGAGCGTCAACCCGTTCACGCCGACGGTACCGGCATGGCGTTCCATCTCTCCTTGTTCGTTTGGGACCTCGCAGTTGTAATCGAACACATAATAAGGGATCAGTTCCAGGTCGGCGCGGACCACATCCACGATCTTCTTGGCGATGCGGTTGGCCTCGTCCGAGCCCACTCGCGGCTCGAGAACGGTGTTCGGCATCTCTTCGGGTTTGAGCTGCGGTGCAGTGGCCGCATGCGGTGCTTCGCGCTCCTCTTCGTCGTGGCCGATGATCGGCGTGGGCGGTTTCGAATGCCTCGCTTCTTCGCTTTGCTTTTCGGTCACATCCGCTGCGTCGGACGGTTTCGGGCCCAACGGTAACGCGAACGGGGTGCTCTCAGCCTCCGGCTCGGTCGTGGTGGCCACCTTCGCCCGTTCAACCGTCTCCGGGCGTTTCACGCTATCGGCACCGAGGATCAGTGCATCGGTATGGTGATCGACCTCGACGCCCTTCCTCAATGGCGGTTCGTCATGTGGCCCGAGCGCGTCCAGTATGCGCTGCGCTCCTGCCGAACGTGATTCTTGCGCGGGGGGTTGTTCCTGTTGCGCTGATTGCGGCTCCGAGGTCGTTTTTGCGCCGACCGCCGGTTTCGAGACGGTTGTCTCCACGCTCGGTTTCGCGATGGTCGCCGCGCCGCCCGCCTGCTCCGCGCCGCTCACCGCCGCTTCCGCCGCTTCTGTCGCTTCCGTCGCTTCCGCCGACTCCAGCGCCTCCTCCTCTTGAGCCGTAGTCCGCTGCTCCACACCGGGTGCTCCTTGCTCACCGCTCGTCAGATAGTCGTCAAAGAGCGCACGGTGCTGGGTTTTCTCCTCCTCGATCACCGCCAGTATCGCGCGCCCGATCTCGCGCTCGAACCGCTCCTTGTTCCAGCACTGGACATCTTCCTCATCGGCGAACTTACGCACTTCGCTCGGTATCCCAGCGGTGGTAATGAAGATCTTCCGATCCGCGTCGTCGTTGCCGGCGAGCACGAGGAACTGCATCAGATCCCGTTTCGAGACGGTCTCCGACCCGATACTGTAGCCGATGGAGAGATCGATGTTGCCCTTGGAGACGAGGAGGTACCGTTCCTCTGTCGAGTTAGAGGCGACGTTGAAAGCGTACGAACGAAAGATCTGTTCGATGATGCCGTCCAATGAGACCATGCTGATCGTTAAGGTTAATTATGCTATTGTATTTAATCTATGCGACACAGAGGTGGTACCTTGCGCGAAATTACGCTTATCTTCTACAAACCGGCCCAGCCACGTGCCTACGGCGGTGTGAAACAGATCATGCGCCGCCAGAAATCATATAGCATCGCCGACGACGGTATCGAGCACACCGTTATCATCGACCTGAAGGACCGAATGAAGGATTACTTCTCGCTCTATAAGTTGGTCAAAGACTGGGGACTCGAGTATATCGCGCGCGGGGTCAAGATCGAGAATCGCTACGCCCGTGAGGCGCACCAGCATCTCGAGCATTTCAAAGAGGTACTGGAAAAACCGGCGCTACGGTTCAAATGTAAGACCGGGTTCGGGTGCAAGTTCCTCGACGCCCATTTCAAGACCTGGTATAAAGTGGGCCATTTCGATCGCGACGAGAAATGGGTGCTCCACAAGGATGAGCTGAAACAGCAACTGGCCGAACAGATCGCAAAGGGACCGCATTACGCCTGCCCGATCTTCGACGAGAACTATTATAAAGAGGCGGTGGACCAGCTCCCGGATAAGATCGACCCCGATACGGACGAGATGTGGGCCTATCGCCTCGATGCCAACGGGGAGAAGAAGGGTGTCATGCCGGTCTCGTTCCTCTGAACGCGATGCAACAGGGCGAACGCGATCGTTGCTGCATCGCCAGTCACGATCACGCACCATTGAACTCGCGCGCGCCTCGCGCGCATGGCTACATGGCTACATGGCCGCACGGCCGTTCGTTCGTTCGTTCGTTCGATGGACGGAGACGGGGAACGGCGCTCGATGAGAGTATGTTCAGATGCAGTGCATCAAGGGTTGTGGCAGCGTTCACTTTACAATACAAGTCGCTCGCAGTAGAATGCCAGTTCAAATGTGCGATCCAATCTTCTCCTGTTCTCTTGTTCTTTTGTCCCTTTGCCCCCTCGTTCCCTCCCTCCCTTTCCTTTTCACCCACCACAATTTTACCGCCCCCTCCAACCCCATCCCTTTCGCCCTCACCGTAATGCCCGGACTATGAACGCGCCATGGAACGCGCCGAACCCGCCGAGGAGGAACCCGATGGCGAGCGTAAGGATGACGATGAGCGGCGCCAGCGCGGCTCCGAGCCCGATGATCGAGGCGAGGAGCGATGCCAGCGCGAAGACCGGCCCACGCACCGCCTGGTAGCCGAGGAGCGCGGCCCATGCGCCCGCCACCGCGGCACCGCCGAGGATGAAGACGCGTTTCCCGCCACGGACCAAGGCGCCAACGATCGCACCTGCGAGCAGCATCCAGAGCCAGCCACCGACGATCTCGAGTGCGATGGCTGCGCCGAATCCGATCCCGACCGCTACGAGGAGGTCCTTGGTAGAACGATGCGCGTTGTCCAACGCATCGGGCGTACGCTTCGAGATTCTACCACCACCCCTCCGCCTCACCGACCTCGATAACGATGCTGGCATGACGCTCATCTGAGGGGAAGGTACCGCTCTGGGCGGTCATGATCAGTGGTCGATACTCGCCGTCGCGATATCGCTCAATATCGATATCGTAGAAATCGGAGAATGGGTTGCCACTAGCACCGCCGGGGTAGACCCCCCGCGCTCCGTTCTCGATATCGGCGCAATCGACGATCATGCGCCAGCTCGGGCCGTGCCCTCCCCGTAACGCGTTGAGCGTGTCCCAGTTCCCGTCCATGGCGTACGGTCCACGGCCCAGCGCCTCGATCTCAGTGAGGTGCGAAAACGCGATCTGATGGACCCGGCCCCACTCCCATTTTCCGATATCGGTTCCACATTCTTCCACGAGGCCGTCGATGGCGCGATAGAAGCTGAGCTGGGCAGTGCTGCCGAAGCTCTCATATTCATCGGTTCGCACATCATCGAACCAATGTGCATCGGGCTGCTCGCGCACCAGTTCCTCGAGGACGACCGTTGCCGGATAGCGCGATTCGGCACCGGCGCGTTCGAACTCGTCGTCCCATACCGCCTTCTCGAGTTCCTCCAGCCACCGATCGAAGACCGCGGGCGCGATGTGCTCGCGGTCCATATGATAATCCCATTGCTGAAGTGTGTCGATGATGGTCTCACGCGCCGCGGCGGAGAGTGCACAATCATCACGGGCGGCGGCCGCCTGGGCGCTGAGGGCGGCGCCACCGTCTTTTCCATCTCCCACCGTATCGTTGGACGCCCCCGTCACCGCATCGAGGAGATGCGGGAGGAACGCTTCGGCGCGGACCGAATAATCGTCCAGCTGGTACGCGTTCATATCGTCGACGGTCACCGCAGTGTCCGCCGCAAGAAGCGCGTTGATCCGTCGTGCACGATAGCCATTGGCAAAGCGCCAGCCGAGATAATAGTCGTAATCGGCGGGATAGGGGATCTGGTTGGCCGAGGCGAGATAATGCTGCGGCGGATCGAACGCATGTGGCAACTCCTCGAACGGCACCCAGCCGATCCATTCCTCGTCGCCGGAGGCGCCGTCGAGCACCGTGGCACCGCGGGTGTTGTTGCGTATGGGGAACCGCCCGGTGGAGCGCATGGCGATATGCCCGTCGCTGTCGGCGTAGACGAAGTTCTGTGCCGGGCACTCGTAATAGGTCAGCGCCTCGGTGAACGTACGATAGTTGGTCGCGCGGTTGAGGCGGTAGAGCGCATGGAACTCCGTGGTCTCTTCGAGCGCCAGCCATCGCACCGCCACCTCGCGGTCCTTCAGTGTCATGATGGGGCCGTGACCCGTGGATTGGACAGTGAGCGTTTCCGCCGGTGCGCCGCGCACCTCGATACGCTCCTCGCGGGTTTCGAGCGGGTGCCACTCGCCCCGGAACCGGTAGCGCTCACCCGCCTCGTCCAGCGTCTCGGCATAGAAATCGATCACATCGGCCCCCACATTGGTGAAGCCCCAGGCGATATCGGCATTGAGACCGAGGATTACCAACGGGATGCCGGGGAAGGTGACACCATGGACATTGAGCCCGGTCTCGGCGGCCACGAGATGCGCCTCGTACCAGAGGGAGGGGAGATTGAGCGAGAGATGCGGGTCGTTGGCGATAATCGGCGCGCCGGTGGCGGATCGGTTTGCGTCCACCACCCAGTTATTGCTCCCGTGGAGACAGTTCCAGCCCAATGTCCCGAAGAACGGCGCCAGTTTCTCGTCGAGCCGCTCGAACCGATCCACAAGCCCGCGGATCGAATCGAGCGTCGCACCATCGTATCCTCGCCCGCCGATTCCACTGCGTCCAAAACCATCCTCCCCCGCCAATCGTGATCGTGGTGGGGAGGCTGGCGTGGTAGTGGCGCGCGTAGATGTGAGGGCGGTCGTATTGGTGCTCGCGGGGATGATCGGGACCTGGTAGGGATGACGGGTGGGGTAGAGTTCGTTGACCGCCTCTTCCCCGAGCGTTTCGAGCTGGATGCTGATATCGAGGTCGCTGGTATCCCATGTGAGATCGTACGCCATTAGTTTCGCATAGACGAGCGAGTCGGCGCGGGTCCAGCGCTCCGGCTCGTACCCGAGGAGCTTGAACTCGAGCGGGAGATGGCGGTCGGCTGCATCGTCGATGAAACGGTTGATGCCGCGCACCTCGGCGTCGAGGAGGGCGATCTCCGGTTCCATGCCGCTCGCGTCCGCCGCGCTCTCGGTGGCGAGGTTCCCGAACCCAAGCTGGCGCATGAAGATGTCGACCTCGACCATATCGGCGCCGAGGACCTCGGAGAGGCGCCCGAAGCCGATGCGACGGTTGAGATCCATCTGGAAGAGCCGATCCCGCGCATGGAGGTAGCCCAGCGCGAAAGCCATGTCCGTTTCGGTGGTCGCGTAGATATGCGGGATGCCGTAGCGATCGATAACGATCTCCACCGGCGCGGCCAGCATGGGATCGGCGAGCTCGACTTGCTCGCCCTCGGCCAGCACCGCGTC
Organism: uncultured archaeon; assembly: GCA_964609045.1. Lineage (GTDB taxonomy): Archaea > Thermoplasmatota > Penumbrarchaeia > CAZSUE01 > CAZSUE01 > CAZSUE01. The sequence goes on from CAZSUE010000137.1 coordinate 8,554, forward strand.
GCCTGGGACGGTCCAGACACCATGGTACGGGTCGAACATGTCGCCGAAGGGCGCGAGCGTTCCAAACGAGAGGGAAAGTGGGAGAACAAATCCGATGGTCACGCCAATGGCGATCAGCTCTTTTACCCATATCCGCGTCATCTCATCGCACCGACCAATCCAGAAAAAAGCCCCAGTAGCCCCGCCCAGCGTTCGCTCGGCTCATTGCTGCGCTCCATGGTATCAATACGCACGGCGATTTAAATAATCTCCCTATCACACACCTATGACTGGCGCCATCGGCCGAGCATGGCCGGTGTTTTCGGTGGTGGGCTCATCGCACCGATGGAGTGGAGGGAGACCCGTGGTGCTGTTTGGCACAGAAAAGGCGGTGTGGCGCCGCTGCGGGAGCATGCGTTCGGATCCGCGCCCCCTTCTCGCGCTTCACGGCGAGATGGAGGATGTTCTGGCGTGCATCATTGAGGTTGCGTCCGAGTGCTACCTCTTGCTCAACGAGCCGTTCGAGCGCCTTTTGGTCCTCGGATCCAAGAAGCCGGTTGAGGCGTTCCTTCTGTTCGTCGATCCTGAGCTTCCCCTCCCAAGGGAGTGGGCACCAGCCGCGCCCGGCTGCGATGCACGCCCCCCCGCGCGATGGCCCCCTATCGGCTTGTTGCATACTCGATGGCGTTATGCATCAACGCGATACCCCTCTCCCTCACTCCCGATCGTACGAATACTTTCACCGACCCCACGATCGAGTTTATATACTTTTAAGTCGATCTCCATTCCGGTGCGTCCCGCACTTCATTCCACGGCGGCAACGCGCACAGTACCCAACACCGCGTTTCGGGTGCCATTACCAAAACGTGAACGAAACAGAACCAATGGAGGAACATGCATGCAGCGACACCCACCAGCACCAGCACCAGCACCAGCAACGAGAGCGCCGCCCGTGCGCGCACCAGCCCACGACC
>CAZSUE010000138.1:0-9483 GCA_964609045.1 uncultured archaeon
GACGATCGATGATACCGATGATAATGCGTATCTCGATATCTCCACCGACGGCGGTACCAGCTGGTCTGAGCTCGACGAACTGTATGATACTGACAATAGCTGGACGATGGAAGGCCCCATCGACCTCTCGGCGTATATCGACGAAGAGGTCCATTTCCGGTTCCGCTTCATGAGCGACGGCCAAGATACCGCTGTGGGGTGGTTCATCGATAATATAACCGTGCACCTCACCCCAATCACACATGTGGAGAACATCGCCCAGGACCGGTTCGTCGCCGTGGGCGAGGTGGACCAGGTGATCGTGCCGGTGAATCTCACCGAGGGCGAGTATCGCATCGTGGCGAGCATCGATACGCCGGGCGATGTCAATTCCGCGAACGACGCGGACGAGCGGCTCATCACCGTGCTCAATATCGTCGATGTGGGTATCGTGGAGTTCAACGAACCGCGGCTCGGCGGCGTCTCGCGACTGGATTCCATCCTGTTAATGGGCGAGAATCTCGCCACGACGGATTGGGCCCTCTTCGAGACCGCGCTCACCGCCAACGATATCTCGTTCGATGAATGGGACTGCGATAGCGCGCCGTATTATCCCACGGCGGCAGAGCTCGAGGGATACGATCTCGTGATCTGGGGCTCGAAGTATACGCTCGGTATCGACGACACCGAGATCGCCGAGTTGACCACCTATATCGAGAACGGCGGTTCGATGCTCCTCTGGGGCGAGGATTACGGCTGGGATTTCGCTGGCTATGCCAGCGCGGCGGAGTCGGCCTTCTGGGATCTCTTCGGTGTCACCTATGTGGGCGATTATGCGTACAGCACCGACCTCGACGTCCTCGCACCGTGGGATGAGGGTGTGGATCAATTGACCGGTTATTTCAGCGGCGACGCGCTCGGGCTCGACGGCGCAACCGGAACGATGACGCTCATGAGCGGCTCGTATGCGGGCGATTACGCCGGTGCCGCCTACGACGCCGGTAGTTACCAGGCCGCGATCGTCTCCCAGGCGCCGGACGATTTCGATGTCCAATCGGAGGTCGATACATTGATGCGCAATATCGTCGAATGGTTCGGCGGCGCCGGCGGCGGCGGTGTTATTCCGTATTACCCGATCAACACCACCGACCCGGCCTATGCGGGCAACGCAACGGTCCCGAGCGGGCAACCGATGGTTGTCAATGTCAGCGTGGAGAACTTCGGCAACGCCGAAGATACCTTCACCGTCTGGTGCAATATCACCGCGGAGGACGGTATGGAAGTATCGAACGAATCGGTCACTATCACCGATCTTGCGCCGTATAGTATGATGAATATTACCTTCTCGGGCTGGACGCCGACGGTTGAGGGCGAGAACTTCACGGCAAAGATCACGGTGGTGAACAGCGGCGAGAACCGCGAGGGTGCCGCCGATAATAATTATCGGTGGTTCGGGATCAATGTCATCGATGTGTATGAGATCGAGTTGGACCGGCTCACGGTCAATACGACCATGGCGGAATACCCGTCGTATTATCCGCTCCATTTCAATAGCACAGTAGAGAACCTCGGGAACCAACCGATCACCTACGACGCGGATCTAACGATCACCGACGCCACGGGCACGGTCCAGCACAGCGATAGCATGGACGGTCTGACATTGGCCGGTGGCGCGGCAACGGTGCTCACCTGGCCGTGGACGACCATGGAACTCGATTCGTGGTTCATTATCAATGTCTCGCTCACGCCGGATAGGGACAATTGGACCGCGAACAACTACGGTGAGCTCAATATCACCATCAACGACTACGACGATGTTGGTGTTGCCGCGATCACTTACCCCGAGGACGAGGCGGTCTACAGCACCGAGTTAGATCATTTCAACTTCACCGTGGAGAACTACGGCGAGGTGCCGGCGGATCTCACCGCGAATATCACGCTGGAGACGCTTTCGGACGATATGGTCGCGTTCGACGACGATATGGAGACCGGTGATGCGAACTGGACGCATCGTGCGGGCGGCTATCTCGTTTCGTGGCAGAACTCGTCCATGCTCGACGACGACGAGGTCACCGATATCGCCGTGGGCGATGTCGATAACGACGGTCTCACCGATATCGTAGTGACCACTTATTCCGAGTTCGTCTATGTGTTCGAATATGCGGCGAACGATTATTATCTATTGACCTGGACCGGCGAGCTGACGGCCAGCACCTATGTTGAAGGCGAGTCGGTAACCATTGCCGATGTGGATGGCGATAATCGGCAAGAGATCATTGTGGGTGACAATTACGAATTCATCTCGGTGTTCGAGTGGAACGGGAGCGATAACAATTACGGCGACGCACCGGTCTGGGAATCGCCGGAACTGGACGGCGATGTCGACGATGTTACCGTGGGCGACCTCGATGCGGACGGTGCGCGCGAGATCATCGCCGCCGTGGACAGCGATAGCTACGCGGTGGTCGCGTTCGAGCATACCGGCATGCCCGACGAGTACGGTATCGAACCGAGCTGGCATATCAACCGTACCGACGGTGTCAACTTCGTCGCCTATGGCGACCCCGACAACGACGGCAAGCGCGAGGTCTTTATCGGCGATGACGACAACTATCTCGCGGTCTATGGTTATAATATGAGTTCGGGGATGCCGGAAGAGGTCTGGTCCTATGAGGGCACCGATTCTTTCAGCGCGGGTCTCATCGCCGATATCGACAAGGACGGTCGTCAAGAGTTGGTTGCGGGCGATCACGACGGGACCGTCTATCTCTTCGAGACGACCGGACCCGATATGTTCGGTCACGCGGACAATACGCCCAATGCAGTGCTTACCGTTGGCGACACTTTGACCTATGTCTATTCACTGGCGGTGGGCGATGTCGACGATAACGGTATGACAAACCTCTATGTCGGCACCGACGAGGGTGGTTTCTTCGACTTCGAGCTGATGAGCACCGACCCGAACGCGGACCCACAATTTGCGCTCAAGTGGATGACCGAGTTCGAGGAGGACGTGAACGCGATCGTCGCACCGCTGACCGATATGGATCTCGACGGGCTCAACGAGCTGGTGATCGGGCTCGACGATTTCTACGCCGACTACACATTGATCGTCTACGAACCGATCGACGCCAGTGGTATCTATGACCAATGGCATCTCGCCTCGCCGGGTCACGATAGCACGACCGCATGGTACTGCAACGATATTGCAACGGGCGAGTATCTCAATCATACCGACGCGTATCTCATCAGCGATCCCATCGATCTTACCGGCATGGATTTCGCCACGCTCGAGTTCTACAATCAGCTCGGGATCGGTGCCGGCGACATGGCGAATGTAATTGTTAGCACCGACGGTGGTGCGAGCTGGACGATCATCCAGAGTTATACCGATAATACGACGCAATGGACGCGTCGCTCGCTCGATCTCGACGCTTATGTAGATGAAGAGATCATTATTGGGTTCTGGCTCACGAGCGACGAAGCCGGTACCGGCACGGGGTGGGCCATTGACGATGTTACCGTGGTCGCAAACGAGTGGGGTGCGGTACCCGGCTTTTCGCCCATCACGATCACCGATCTTGCATCGGGTGCGATCCAGAACCTATCGGTGGATTATACTTTCCAAGATCGGCATACCTATCATTTGACCGTGCATACCTATATGTGGAACGACGAGAACCCGATGAACGATATGGAATCGATCTCGTTCGAGGTCAAGGATTTTGTCGACATCTCCGTTTCCGATCTGCGGCTTTCGAACCCGGATATCGAAGTGGTCGCATCGTCGTTCCTCGTCATGGGCGAAGACCTCGGCATGGACGAATGGGCCATTTTCCGTGACGCCTTCGCCGAGATCGGCGTCGAGCACGACGAATGGGACTGCAACGCCCAGGGCTATCCGACGCAAACGGACCTCGATCCGTACGATCTCGTGATATGGGCGGCGGACGGGTATCTCGGGATCAACGACGCCGAGATTGCCGAACTGACAGCTTTTATCCAATCCGGCGGCTCGTTCCTCCTCGTGGGCGATTACTTCGGCATCGATTTCGAATATTACCCAACTGCTGCCGAGAACGCATTCTGGGACCTCTTCGGGACGCATTATGTGGATAATTATGCTGGAAGTACCGATATCGATGTGCTCCCCAGCCCGATGAGCCGCGGCTTGACGCAGTTGAGCGGTTATTTCTCCGGCGAGGTGCTTTCGATGAACGGCGCGAACCCGTTCCTCGCCTACGCAAGCGGTACCTATGCTGGCGATTACGCCGGCGCGTTCTACGAGACCGCCGATTACCAGACGATGATCATCTCGCAGGAACCGGAGGATTTCGACGAGCAGGAGGAGGTCACCACGCTGATGAACAATATCCTCGGCTGGTTCGGCGCGGGTGCCACGATCGCGGAGACGACCCAACCGAACGAGACGAACGCGACCATCAACGCCACGGTCTCGAATGTGGGTACGATGCGCCAAAATGTGGTGGCGAATTTGACGATCACCAACGAGACCGGTGCGGTGGTCCATACCGATGCCTCCGATATACTCCGACTGCTCCCCGGCGACAGTATCGAGATCAGTTTCGGCGTCTATCAGTTCCTCATCGAAAGCAATTATACGGTCAATGTCTCCACGGATCAGCCGGGCGACGAAGTACCGGTAAATAATTACGAGACGACGTGGGTCGAGATCAAGGATATCGTCGACCTCAATATGACCGATATGGAGGTTCATCTCCCGCTTACGGAGGCGATGCGCCCGAAGATACTGGTGGTGGACGACGACGACGGCGAGAACAGCTGGCGCAACGGCTCCGGTTATGAGACCGCGATCATCGAAGCGCTGGAGGAGAACGGGTATCTCTACGATCTCCATTCGATCAATAATTATGCATCGGACGGCCCGACGGCGGCCGAGATGAGTGACTACGAACTCGTCATCTGGAACGCGCCGATGTACTCCGGCTACGCCCTCACCACTGCGGATATCGAGAACCTCTCGCTCTACATGGATAGTGGTGGCGATGTGCTCTTTTTCGGCAGCCTCATGTACGGCCTCTCGTACCTCGGTGAGGCGTCGCTGGGTGAGGGCGAGGCGAACGAGAGCTTTGCGGCGGAGTACCTCTGGATGGATTATCTCGACTGGACGCCGTCCGGTGTCCCGCAGGTGATCACTGGTGTCAACGGGACGGCGATGGCCGGTGCGGCATACGATGTTTATTTCGATGCCGGTGCGGGTGCACCGGACGAGTTCGACGAGGTGGCACCGCTCAACGGCTCTGCCGCCACCACGCTGATGGAGTTCTCGAACTTTTCCACGGAAGGCGGTGCGGGCCTTTTCTACGAGGGCGCCTCCGCCAACGGAACGACGCCGTACCAGGTCGCATTGTTTACCACGCCGCTGGGCGAGCTCGCCAACGCTTCGGACGGTATCGACCTTATCGGTCGCATGGTCGAGGAGATGATCGGGATCGAGCCCGGCAACTTCGTGCCGATACCGGAATATCTCGTCCCGCCGGGGTCGGAGATGACCGTGGAGTACGAAGTGACCAACGACGGGAATGTGAATAGGAGTTTCACCGTCTATCTCACCGTCTATATCAATGGTACCGACACTGTGCTCTATAGCGACGAGCAGGACACGACGAGGATCGGTCCTGGTGAGAGCTATCGCGGGATGTTCGACCCGTGGGCCTATCACGGCGAGGATGTTCTCGAGGTCAATGTATCGGTGGCGCCGCCGGGCGAATCGCCCGAAGATATGGACGATAATTACATGGTGGACTGGCCGGTCTACGACAATCGCTCGGACGCGGGTGTCATCGAGATCGAGGACTTTGCAGCCGGTGACGATGTGGTACCCAACTCGACGGTGACGGTCACCGCCATGGTCGGCAATTTCGGCAATTTGCCGTTGACGGCGGTGCCGGCGACCTTGCGTGTCACCACCCCGAACGACGATTCGTACCTCTACGAGACGACGCAACTGGTCGATATGCAGGTCACACGCGGCTATCGGCTCAGTTTCGAGTGGCCGGTGCCTGCCGAGGAGGCGTATCAGTATCGTATCGAGGTGCTGACGCAACTGATCGGTGACGAGAACGCGGCCAATGATCGATCGAGCGTTCTCGTCGATGCAGTAACGGCCGCGCCCAACACCACCGTGATCCAGGGGTATATCTACGATGCCGACCTCCACACATTGGTGGATCTCAATGTCTCGGTGGCGTTGTACCGACCCAACGAGATCGAAGCGTTCGAGTACGGAACGGTGGAGGACGGGTTCTATTCGTTTGCGATCAATCATAGCGACGAGAACTTCACCGGTAAGATCACGATCATCGCCGAGCACACCGTCGCCGAGAGCGAAGAGCTACTCTATGTGCCGTATACCACCGATGTCATCGAGATCGAGCCGCTGGAGAAGCTGATCCATACGATCTGGCTCGAGTCGGTCAATGAGTCGCCAGTGGTCGGTATCGACGCACCCACCGACGGTGTGAATGTGCTCACGGGAGTGAATGTCAGTTTCGACGCTGGTAGTTCGTACGACCCCGACGGCGACGAGCTGAGCTATAGCTGGGTCTCGGATATCGACGGCGTGCTCTATGAAGGTGGTGAGAGCAGTTTCGAGCGCCAGCTGAGCGCCGGTGTCCATAACATCACCCTCACAGTTGCGGATCAACGGCACGAGGTTTCGCAGACGATCACGCTCACGGTCTGGGAACCGACGCTGCACATCTTCGAGAACGAGACGCTCGGCGTGCGTATCGAAGCGATCTACGGCGGCCCGGGCACGATCATCATCCAGCCGGCCATGGAGCAGGGCAATACCCCCGGTGGGGCCGATTATGTTACCCAGCCGGTGGAGCTCCTCTCCAACGGCACCATGGTGGTGAGCTTGGTTCGGATCATACTGTACTATGACGAAGCGAACCTGGCACCCGGTATGGAGGAGGGGACGCTGCGTATGTATCGGTTCATCCCGAGCGCGTACGAATGGATGCGCCTCCCCGGCTATATCCTCGATCTGGAGAATAACTCGGTGATGCAAGCAATACCGGGCCAGTATTATTCCACTGCAGCGACGATCTATACGGTCATGGGCAGCCTCGATGAGGAGCGGCCCACAGTGGTGGACCATTCCCCGGTTGCCGGTGCGGTCAATGTCTCGCGCACCGTGGTGATCCACGCGACATTCTCCGAGGATATGCGATCCTATACGGTATCGGAATCCACCGTGCTCTTACAAGATGTCCTCGGCATGACCGTCGATGCGACAGTGACCTATGACCCCGCCAATCGCACGGTCACGCTCGTCCCCGACGAACCGCTGGAAGAGGGCGAGGAGTATACGGTACGCATCACGCGCAGTGTCCAGGACATCGCCGGGAACGGGTTGGCACGGTCGACGGTTTGGCGCTTTACGTCCTATGAGGAGCCGGTGATCCCGCCGGATCTCACGCCGCCGACGATGACCGATTACGAGCCCGTTGGCACGGCGGTCGATGTGTCGCACCCGATCTGGATCCATTTCAGTGAAGCGGTGGCGGAAGCGACGCTCGAGGCAAATGTCGAGGTCCGTGCCGATGACGCGCGGGTCGATATCGATATCAGTTACGATAGCGCCACCTTCAACCTCACCATCACGCCCGCGGACGGTCAATGGGCGTACGGGGCCGCGCACAGCGTGGTACTGGAAACAGGCATCACCGATCTTGCCGGGAATCGTTTCGTGGGTAATGCATGGACATTCACCACTGAAGCGGAGCCGCCGGAACGACTCGGTGTGATCAAAGGTACGATACGCGACGGTGAGGGCGATTTGCTTTCCGGCGTGGTGGTGCGCGAACGCAACGGGCGGTTGCCACAGCAGACGTCCGGTCGCGACGGGACCTTCATCTATCGCGGCGTCTCGGCGGGTTCGTACGACTTCAATTTCACGCGTAAAGGGTATATTTCGAACAGCTCCGTGATCCAGCTGGCCGCCGGCGAGGTTCGGACCATCACACGGGTGTTGCGCCAAGAGGGCGTGATCGAACCGGTGGATCATGCGCCGGTGCTCAAGTACGGTCGAATGGTCCCATCCAGCGGCGATGTGAATACGAAGTTCACCTTTACCGTCGTCTATTACGACATCGACGGCGACAATCCGGAAAATGTCTATGTGGTCATCGACGGCGAACAGAAGCAAATGAGCATGGTCTCCGACGATCTCAACGATCCGCGTGCGGGGATCACCTTCCAATGGCAAGGCAAGCTCGGTGAGGGCGCGCACGATTACTACTTCACCGCCACCGATGAGAACGGTGTTACGGCAGAGATCGATGAGGCGACCACACCCGGTGTGGGTACCACTGCGGAAACACGCTCCATCGATGCGGTCGAAGAGGGCGTCTCGGCCATGGTGCTATGGATATTGATCGTGGTCTTCGTCGTCGTGATCATCATGCTGCTCTTCCTGCTGCGGAGGCCGCCGGAGGAAGAACCCGAAGTACCGACGGAGCCGCTGATACGCCAACGGACACGAGCGACGGTGGAAGCACCGCGTGTTGGTGGGCGCGAGCGCGGGGTCGCTCTCGAGCCGCCCACCGAGATACCCATGGAGGATGAACTCTATTGTCCGGAGTGCGGCGAGCCGATCTTCAGGGACGATACCGTCTGTCCGGAATGTGGCACAGAGCTCGAGATCGTCGAAGAAGAGGAATACGAGTATGTGTACGAATGTCCGGAGTGCGGTGCGGAAGTAGCCGAGGACGATGTGGTCTGTCCGGAGTGCGGCGTGGAACTCGAGATGGCCGAAGAGGAGCCATCGTTGACCGAAGAGGTCGTACTCCCCGGCGCCGAGGTCGAGCCAGAGGCCGGTGAGGAGATCGTCGAAGAGGTCTACGAGTACGATTGTCCGGAATGCGGTGCACCGCTTGGGGAAGACGAAACGGTCTGTCCGGAGTGTGGTGTCGAATTCGCCATCGAGGAAGAGATCGAATACGAATGTCCGGAATGTGGTGCGCTCCTCTATGAGGACGATCGTATCTGTCCGGAGTGCGGTGTCGAGCTCATCGTCGAAGAAGAGCCACTGGGTGAAGAGGAAGCACTGCTCGAAGAGGAGCTGGTGGAGGAAGAAGCGCTTCCACTGGAGATCGGTGAAGCGGAAGAGATCGAGGAATAGGAAGGGAAGGGAGGAAGGGATATCGGCCTACGGGAATCCCCCGGGAATCCCTTGGGAATCCCCCCCTCGCCCAGCCACTGGTGCCACGCCTCCTCGCGGAAGATCGACACCTCTTACCGTTACTTGTAGCGGATGGTCGGGCTTTATTATACGATTACCCGTCTGAGATAATGTGCCGTTGAATTGAATCCTTACATCAGAACCGCTTTTCTTTTCGGCACCATTATCGTCGAGGGGGCGGCCCCAATCCCCAACCCCTTGTTCCCCAACCCCTCTCCCAACCCATTGGCGGGCGGGGTGGCCCTAACCCCCCACCCCCCCTCCCCCCCCCC
>CAZSUE010000139.1:0-7823 GCA_964609045.1 uncultured archaeon
TTCGGTCGGGGTGATCACGACATCGTTCGGTGTGCACACGAGATCGCGCGTTTCGGGGCGCACCGTGACGATGATCGATGCGTCGTTGTTCTGTTCGTTGCTCTCATCGATCAGATTATATTCATCGATCACCACGCCAATCTCGTGGTCACCGTCGAAACGGGGCAACCATTCGATCGATGCGACCGCCGTCCCCGAAACTGGTAGCTCGGATATCGTCTGCTCCGAGCCGATTTTACGATCGCCGTCGAAGAAGGTCACGGGCAGATTGACGATGGGCGCGGTGCCGAGGTTGAGGATGGTGGCGTTGATCCGCACTTCGCGGTTGACCACTGGCATGGGAGGGCTCAATAGGATATCGGCGGGGGTGACCGTTGCGTCGAGGAGGTTGCCGACGGGGATCGAAATGGTAGCGTTATTGTTGTTCTCGAGTATTTCGTCGATCTCGTTGGCCTCGTCGATCACGATGGTGATAGAATGGACGCCGGAAGTGTGCGGTGTGAATTCGAAGCTCTCTTCGATCAGTCCGTTGGCAGCGAGGTCCGAGACCGTAATGGTATCGAGCTGGGTTGTGTTGTCATAGATCGTGATCGTAAACGAATCCACTTGAGCCGTCCCGCGATTGCGCACGCGATAGCTCAATTCGATCGGTGTGTCGATCTGGAACTGCTCCGATTCGATGCGGATATCCTCACGGCGGATGATCAGGTCGGTGAAGGTCCCTTCGACGACAGTGAGCGTGAGCACGGTGAACTGGTTCTGCGCAGAAGCGGTCACGATGATGCCGAACGAGCCGATGTCGTAGTTTGTAGCGGTGTCGTCGGCGCCGCTTGGCGCGATCAGTTCGGCGCGATATTCGCCGTTGACATCTGTGGTGGTGGTCCACTCGCCACCGGTTTCGGGCTGATTGATGGTGAGGTCGAGGTTCGGGAGCGGTTGACCCGAATCGGCACTCTCCACGCGCCCGGAAACGAACACCGGCTCTTGGGGCCGCGCTTCATCGGGGCTGAGGGATGCTCCAACCGATACGGAGGGTGGATTGCGGCTGTAATCCGTTAACACCTCGGTGGAATCGATGATATAGAGATCGGCATAGGTCGCCATATTATGGTAGACCTGTTTGGCCATGAACCCCACTTCGGGGCTGTACCAGGTCTCGATATATCCTTCGTCGCCGTCGCCGCCCACCTGCGTACTTTCCGGTTTGCCGGTAACCTTCGTGTGATAGGCGTCCACGGCGCCGCAGTCGAGGTTCAGCGTTTCGATGCCGGTACTTATGCCAGTGCTGAGGATCGTTTCCGCTTGCAGATCGATCATATCCTCTTGCGTCTGGACCTGGGTGAGCGTCTCCTTTTCGAACGACGATCGCACCTCCCATTCCTCACCGGGTTTAATGGGAAAATCCATCTCTTCGTACGGCGGCGAATATTCCATTACCGTATGCGTCGCCATATCGAGCGTGATCGAAACACCGAACTGTTGCGTGGTGATGGTGCCGCGTATCCAGAAATCGAGTTTCAGCCACGCAAGGTCCGATTGGCGGACGAAGATGACGCCGTCCATCTCCGAGGGGTTGAGCACGAACGGTTGGTCGCCGCCGGTTTTCTCGCCGTGGACTGGCCCGGTAAGCTTCAGCCGGTAGCAGAGGTAGGACTCGCCGCCAACGCTCACCATCTCCGTCCCTTCGCAGACGATGTGTTTTTCATCGTGCATGTAGGTCGTGCCACCGTCGCTGCCCATGGAGTACGATTCGCGGGTATAGGTCCAGGAATCGCCCACATAGATCGGCGCGATGTCCACCGCTTCGTCGCGGTCGCGGCTCGTATCCGCACCGTCACCGATCCGTGCCGCTTGGTCGCTAGCCACGCCGGATCGGCCGGCGGCATGAAGCGCGAGTGGGCCAGCGCACGAGAGTATGATCGCGACCACGACCAATATCGTCGGCACACAATGCAGCAATCGTTGTCTATCCACGGTCACAGCCAGCACTCCAGTGTACTCTTACAATAAATTGTCGATATAAATAGCTATCTCCATGGATCGGTAGACGGTAGACGGTAGACGGTAGCCAGCATTCCGCGTTCTCGCCGCCGGTTTGCTGGGTCGGTCTGCATGGTTTGTCGTTGCGCGATCGGTGCCGAGCAAAAAGTAACCGCCTCAACCTGCCTGGCCAAACAAATATATGAATCAAGAGCTATGCCCCCTGCGCTCTTTTGGCGATATGACAGGGACCGGGGTCGATGACGATGGAACAGACGGATGGGGAACCATATTACGATCCAGACGCGACTTCCGCCGACGACTCGGATTTTGAACCGTTCGACGACGAATGGCTCGATTTTGGCGCTGACGACGATCGAGCCACCCCGGCCAGACCGCCGTCTCCACCGCTGTCTCCACCGCTGTCTCCACCGCCGCCTCCACCGCAGGGGTCGGCAGACGCTCCCTCTACCGCCGTTGGGCGGTGGGAGATGAACGAGCGAGCTCCGGGCGATCCCGAACCATACTACCATTCCCGACCTGCGTATCAACAGCCGATGACTACCCACCGCGAACCGCAACCGCCAGCGGAGCACCCAGGCCCCTATCGGGATCAATACCCTGAACACCCGTCATCTGTGGGTCGTTTTGAGATCGCGTATCGAGAACCGAAGCGGAAAAAAGCCCGTATCCGACCCAATTTCGGGACGATCATCGGCATGATCGGTATTATTGCAGTTCTCGTCGCAATCTTTCTTCCCTGGTATATTGTCAGTGTCGATGTGGAAGGCGGTGAGTACGAGACCGACGGTGTCCAGGATATCATTACCATCTCACCGTTCGGCGGGGCGAGCGTCACCCTACCAACAAATATCTCTGGGAATCAGTCCTCGGATGCAGAGATGGTGGAGGGTCAGATACCGCTTTCGTATCTTCCTCTGTTGCCGTTCACGATCTTTTACGGTATCACCGCAGTGGTCGCTCTATTGCGTGCTCTCCTATCGAAGAAGACGCAGAAGCGTGCAAAGCGTTTGATCCGGGGCGGCATCGTACGATACCTTCCGTTCATCCTCCTCATCGTGATCATTACGCAGCTGCCATACCTCGCCGACCGATTCGTGGGTGCCGATGCGATACCCGAGCAGATCGGGACGATCATACGCCAGATCGCGGCGAGTCCACTGGGCGGCGAATATCATGGCGAGGTCGAGGGGTGGGAGTCGGCAACGCTCTTTTGGGGTCTTGGTCTCGGTGGATGGTTATTGATGATCGGACCGGCCCTGGAGATCGTCGGCGGTGCGATCGACCGTATCGTGCAAAAAGATCGATGAAAGATTATGTGGTGGTCGAACAGATGAACGCAAACGATACATCGTCTCCGCGCCTCATCATCACCGATATCGACGGAACGGTGGCAAATATCGAGACGAGGCTGGAAACGGCGCTCGCGATCACCGACGGTGAACGCAACGAGACCTTCTGGCGTGCGTTGTTCAGGACCGAATATGTCCCAACGGACCGCCCTATCCACCGCGCCCGTCAGGTGCTCACGGGTTTCCATCAGCGCGGTATCGTCCTCAGTTACCTCTCGAACCGGCCCAACACCATGCTCGCGGTCACTCAACGCTGGCTGAAGCAACATGATTTCCCGCCAGGAAAGATCTACCTTCGCCCACAAGGCGCAAGCGGGTCGAAATTTAAAAGTCAGACCGTCGCATCGCTCGCGCGCGCGCACGAGGTAATATGCGGTATCGGCGATTTCGATTCCGATGTGGAGGCGTATGAGAGTGCCGGGGTGGTTGGATTATTGGTCGAGCGAAATTCGGAAGAGGATTGGTCGCGGATCGAACAGCTCATCTTCGAGTTGCTCCCGGCGTCAGCGCCCGCATTCTCGAAGTCGACCTAGCGCATGTGGCCTTACGGTGGGAAGCATCGGTCGGTCGTTTGGCGTGTTGGGTGTCGGCCATATACTGTCGTTCCTCCCGCTTAGAACGTCTCGTCCCCGCTCATGATCGCGTCACACCGCTCGGTCGACCACCGAAGTATTTATTCATCCCCATAGCATTTGGGCATCTCGGTTCGCTTTTCATTCGCGCCAGCCGATCGAGGAGTTCGATAACCACAACGAGGGGTCAATGTGAGAGAACAGAAAGGTGAAACAGAAGATGGTGGACCTCTGGCTCCGGTCACGCAGCGGCCCTCGGCTTCTAAGAGGCCGAAGGAGTTCAAGTTCAAGATCTGTTTGATCGGCGATCCCGCAGTAGGAAAAACAAGTCTGATCCGGCGCTTCGTCTATAATGTGTTCTCCGACGAGTATCTTACGACGATCGGTACAAAGGTGTCGAAGAAGGAGATCGCCGTCCCGTTCGAAGGCGAACAGGCCCGCGTCAAGCTGCTCATTTGGGATATCATGGGCCAAAAGGAGTTCCATAATCTCCATTCACTCTATTTTCAGGATGCCAGCGGTGCTATCGTGGTCAGCGATATGACACGGAAAGAGACGCTCGAAAATATCGCTAATTGGGTATCGGCGCTCTACGATGTGACACTTCATATCCCCATCGTCCTCGTTACGAACAAGAGCGATCTGGAGGAGGGCCGGGAGGTCACCGACGATGACCTCATGGAGGTGGCCGAAGCGTTTCTCGCGCCATATTATTTCAGCAGCGCGAAAACGGGCGACAATGTCGAACGTATTTTTCGTGCGCTGGTCCGTGCCATCCTCCGTTATTCACAGAATAAAGGACGAGGTGAATAACGACCCCACCGCCGGATCATCCACCTTTTAGACCGTTCGCTTTGCTTTGCTTTGCTTTGCTTTGCTTCGCTCTGTTCTCTTCCGATCGTTGGCCGCAACAGCCCTTCCCAGTTCACGGGGCGAACGGAAGGGCGTAGAAAGAAAAAAAAATCCCCGATCGGATATTTGTAGCAACGAAGGTGTACGAGGAGCGTCTTTTGCACACCCTTGGTGCCTCGTTCATCGCGCATCGCGTCATTGCGCAAGGTGCAAACCGCGCCACATACCAGCGTGCATTATCGTATCGGGGAATGGTGGGGGGAGGACTCGAGTGTCGCCATCTTCGATCTTCTGTTGTCGCGATGGTAACTGAAACTCAAACTGAAACTGAAATTGAGTTTAGATCAAGATCAAACCGGATCGATCGGTGGAAGTTACGCGTCTCCAACAGATTTTGCATCTTCCAGCCGCTTTTTCCGATCGCAGACGCCATTCATCGTTTCTTTATCGATCCAGATCACAGTCTCTCGTTCGATGCTTCATTCGCTTATTCGTCGGTTTCCGGCGGTTCGAACTGTTGTTGTTGTTTTGCGGTTGGGCTACGATAGTCTTCGCCGATAGTTGGGACGAGATCGCCCACCTCGGTACTGACCTCGGCGCGGCTTCCCAGTGAGGGATATTTTTCATCCCCGTTCAGCCGTGAGGAGCTTCGCTCATCGTGAGAACCCTGCGATCGGATGCCGGTGACGATGGTCATCACCTTCACCGCGCCTCTGAGTTCGTGGTCGATCCGTGCTCCGAGAATGATATTTGCATGTGGGTCGAGATCGCAGGTCAACCGATTGGCCACGGTGTTGACCGTCTCGAGCGTCAGGTCCGGCCCGCCGCTGAAGTGGACCAGCGCGCCTTTCCCCTTCGTATAATCGACCCCGAACAGTGGTTGTTTCAGGGTCGTTTCGACGATGGCGTCGGGATCGAGATCGTTATTGGTCGAGTACATCATCGTCGCCAACCCGCCCAGGGATACGATGCTGCGGATATCGGCAAAATCGATATTGATCATCGACGGGCGCGTGATCGTCTCGGTGATCCCTTTCACAATGTCGCTGATGATACGGTCCATGGTGGAGAAGGCTTCGTTGATGGGAAGGTGAGGATAGAGTCTGAGGAGACGGTTGTTATCGAGGACGAGGACCGCGTCGGCTTCGCCCCGAAAATGCCAGAGCCCGCTTTCGGCATGTTTCATCCGGGCGCGCTCCACGAGAAACGGTGTGGTGGCCACACCGATCACGATGGCGCCGAGGCGTTTGGCCACGGCGGCCACTACCGGTGCGCTTCCCGTGCCCGTCCCGCCGCCGAGACCGGCGACGACAAATACGAGCCCCACATCCTCGAAGAGCTCTTCGAGGAGTGGTACCGCTTTTTTCGCGCACCTTCTGCCAACATTCGGATAGCCACCCGCACCGAGGCCGTAGGTGATCGAAGTACCGATCAAAAGCCGTGTATCGGCCTCGATCATGTCGAGATGCTGTTTGTCGGTATTGAGCGCTACGGTTTTTGCACCGGTGATACCGTCGCGGTGGATACGGTTGATGCAATTGTTTCCCGCGCCGCCGCAGCCGATCACCAGTATCTGTGGGTCATCGAGCGATGCGAGTTGTGCATCGTGAACATATGGACTGCTCGTCCCAGAAAATTTCTTATTGTGATCGAGCAGTGATGGGTCGGTGAGGACCGACCCCCACTTTGTTCGTGGTTCTCGCATATGCGTCCTCATAAATAGGAACAAGAACCGGATCCTCTGGTGTGACGCACCCGACCCGGTCCTCGAGAAGGTTGGGGCCTAATCTTCTATTGCAATTATCGTTGGCACCATCAGCAGGCCCTCAACGCTGAAGGTACTCCTTTTCGATAGATTCCAGTTCTCCCATCCGTTGTTCGACTTTTTTCAGTTGTTTAATTTTTTTCATAACCATATCCACTCGGTCATAGAGCATATCACGAACCGCGGTGCGGATCGCTTCCGATCGCGACGGAAAATCGTCTACAGCCACGAGAAAGTCAAGCTCGCGGACGAAATGAGACGGTAACCGTATTGTGACCTTTTCGCTCGTCGAGTGCATGGTAAGCCCGTGATCGTGATCGATAAGAGGTCGATCCGCCATCGTCTGTCTGACAACAGTCGGACAAATAGGGTATGGAGTAGATCATATAAATATTTTCTTCATCATCTCATAGAAAACATAGAAAACGGCGATGGGGGCTCATTCCAGGCAGAGCACCTAACTAATACATTTTTTGGCAAAAGTCTAAATACTCTACCCTTTGAATGGAATGAGCCATGGGCTCCTCTTTTCCTCCATGTTCGTTGGGATGCCTCATTTCCAACACGATCGGATGCCGATGGTAAGTCTATGGTAAGTTCGAGTCGTAGTGCGTCCACTCACGCCTCCGCTCGTTGCGCGGTGTGCATCCCGAATCACCTGCACAGCATCCGCCTATCGATCTCTCCGATCTCTCCCTCTGACCATTCAACGGGCATCTACTGGTCGTCCCATTCGATGAAGAGTTCGTCGGTGGGTTCCGTATGGCTCAATTGATAGTCTTCCTCGGCCATCACGCTGATCTCGTCACCACTCTTGACCCTGCGGAACCGTTGTGGGTCACCGGAGACCTTCCCGAAGACATTGACCGGGCTGTACGCCCTGGGGCTCCCGTTTTCACTGATAGGCGTCTGACCGAAAAAAATACAGAACGCATCGCCTTCGGGCCAGTATGCCACCTCACCGATCCCGACATCTTGGCGGCCGGACTCGGTATCGAGATGGAACGGGAGAGTGAAGAACAGTTCATCGCCCCACCGATTCAAACGCCCCTCGACTGGCAGCTCCTCCAGGATCTTATTCCGCGTATTGGGGTTCTCGTCCGTCATTTCGATCTCCACTGGCCCAGTTGGATCTGTAAAGACAATCAGTTTCCTCTCCATACCGATCACCACCCGATGATTGTCGCCATACTTTATTACCTCTCCGTTCTGCGTTCATTTTTACTCTATATTGTGCCACATTGCTCAATACTCCAATAAAAAATATATAAGCCGTTCCTC
>CAZSUE010000139.1:7833-9429 GCA_964609045.1 uncultured archaeon
TAGGGAGGCTTGGGGAAATGACGGAGACAGATCCCGGGGAGCACCGCGGAGATACCTATAAGGATGACATCGAGGAGATCATATGCTCGAATCTCTCCGAGCTATTTGGTAAATCGATCTTCGAAAAGGAATGGAAGCGCCTCAAGTTGAGCGGCAAGGTCTTGTCGCGCAGCGATGCCATCGACCTTATCGAAGATCTCAAAGATCTACTGATCGCCATCTTCGGTAAGAGGATTGCAAAGCATATTACCGCCGAGCTGTTAAAATACCTCGACCCGATGATCATCCACGAGGTCTATCTCATCGATAATAGCGGATGCCTTATCGCTCACACGCCCGATATGAAAAGCAGTAAGATGGATGTCGATCTGATCAGCGGGATGTTCACGGCGATCCAGGATTTTGTGCGCGTCACCTTTTCCCAGCACCAACGATTACCGCTGAAGAAAATGAAGATCGGCGATAAGAAGATATATATTACTCATGGCCACGATATCTATCTCGTGATCGTCTATTCCGGCCATTTGGTCCAGGAAGATTATGAAATGCTTGCGAATTTCGTCAACGAGCTGGAGAGGAGTTATCGGTTCGATACCTGGGAAACGAACGTCCCCGCGCTCTTCGAGATCGGTGATAAGATCAAGACGCTCTTTTCGGTGGAAAATTAGGGACGCAGCACTGTCGTGATAGATGTGTGTCTGTATCGATAAGCAGTGGGAGTATGGCGACCGTTATGGATCTGCGCAAAAAGATCAGCCTCATCGGCGACCCTGGCGTGGGGAAGACGAGTCTCGTCCGGCGGTTCGTCTACGACGAGTTCGATGATCGCTATCTTTCCACCATGGGGATGAAGGTAACGAAAAAGGTCATGAATATGACGGTGGACCTCCGAGAAGTACGATTAACGCTCCAGATCTGGGATACCATGGGCCAGCACCATTTCAAACCCCTCCTCATGAAATACTTCCGCGGTTCCGAAGGTGCGTTCATCGTCTCCGACCTGACCACGCGCCAGTCACTGGACCATGCCTCGAAATGGGCGCAACTCCTCTTTTCGGTCACCGACCGGATACCACTCATCTTCTTGGCCAATAAGCTCGACCTCCGATCCAAGGCCGCCTTCTCGCCCAATGCACTCGCACATCTTGTGGAACGTTACGGGCATTCGTTCCTCCCCACCAGCGCGAAGACGGGTGAGAATGTCGAAGCCGCGTTCGATCGCCTCGCAAAACTTCTCATTCGCGACTTCTGATAGAAGATGTGTACCCCTCGGCAATGATGACGCTGCGACGGATCACCGTCGTGGTGGCGTACCGAGGGGCGTTGTCGCTCGCTTCAGGTTGGCTGTGGCATCCGAGAAGGTTCGGATCCAATTGGAACCGCACCTCCTCATCCACAGACAGTTGCAAATGAGCAATCGATCATTGGGACCGGTCTTATTGAACCTTCGGTCGCTCCTTGCTCCTCGTTTCGTTTTTCTGTTACTGGCCGGCGGTGTTCGGCGCGGAAGAAAGGGTATTTCGAAGCATCCTTCCCCGACGATAGAGGATCTCCAGCGCGCCCACCGCACGACGGATGGATGGAAACACGGCCACT
>CAZSUE010000140.1:0-932 GCA_964609045.1 uncultured archaeon
GGAAATACCATGCGACGGAGATTCTCGTTCGAAACGGCGCCGCGCTCGATATCGAGTGGTCCGCCGTGGACGAGCACGATTTTGGGCACTATAATATCTATATCAGCACCGCGCCGATCACCGACCTCGGCAGTTCGTCGGTCTATCTCGAGGATTCGAGCATCACCAATGTGGATAACACGAGCGCGACGCTTACGACCATCGGCGGCGCGACGCTTGCGACCGGGAGGAAATACTATATCGCCGTCACCGCCGTGGACGCTGCCGGCAACGAGGGCGACGAGGGATTCCAGTACCAGTTCGGCACACCGGTGGACAATATCGTCCCCGCGCCGCTCATCGGCGTTCGTGCCGCGGACAACCCCGACGATACCGGTGGCAAGATCGTCGTGGAGTGGAACCGCTCGCATGCACCGGATTTCGACCACTACAACCTCTACGCCTCGGCGGAACCCTATACCGATCTCTACGACGCCACACCGCAGCGTACGATCGCCAGTGTAAGCCAACAACGGTTCGTCTTTCATCGCGTCGACGGCTCGCCCATCTCCAACCGCGAGCGCTATTTCTTCGTCGTCACCGCCGTAGATGTCAACGGTAACGAGGAACGCTACGCCATCGGCGAGGTGCAGACCGATGCCATGGCGCGCAACAATATCCCACCGTCGGTGGTGGCGATCAACCAGACCCCCGCCAATATCACCGAATTGACGGTAGGGGACCAGGTCACATTTGCCGCACAAGTGACGAACCCAGGCGGCGCGCCGCTGCGCTATCGGTGGTATATCGATAGCGAGCGCCAACCCAGCGCCACCGGTGAGTCGTTCACATTCGCCCCCACCGCGCACGGGTCATATATCATCGCGGTGGAGGCGCACGAGGATTTCAACGGTGGATTGAACAGCTCGCGATCGGAGCTGTCGATCTATGTC
>CAZSUE010000140.1:942-9336 GCA_964609045.1 uncultured archaeon
AAGGCCAGTCGCTGAGCCGCGGAAATATCGCACTGATCCTCACCGCCATCGGCGTGGGTGTCCTCCTCGGGGTGCTCTTCCTTTTGCGCCGACGCGAAACGAGCGAGGTCGAGGAGCTTCTCATCGACGAGGCGGGCGATGAAGGGGACGAGGGCGGCGCGCCCGGGCAGCGCTCCGGATACGAGGACGAGACGACGCCAGCGCCGTCATCGTCCGCTCCGCCGCAGCCCACGGTACCCACCGTGCGAACACAAGCGGGTCGAATGGAAGAGCCGGATGTCTGGCACCCGCCAAGTGCAGGCCGGCGGCCGTTCCCTCCATCACAGCAGATACCGATACCGGAGCGCCAACGGCTTACTGCGGGTGCTGCGACGCATCAGACCATGCGACCGGACCGCCAGCTCGGGCCGGGAGGGCGCGGCCGCGGCACCGCTCAGCGACAAATGCTGCTCGGGCCCGGCGGCAGTGGCGGCAAACAAGTGCCGCATGAGAGCGGTGGTTCCGGCGCGCAACGGTCGCAGCTGCGTCTCCCGCCCGGTCGTGAGCATGAAAAAGAGCACGGCGCGCCGGCAGCGGCCCACCGTGGAGAGACCCCACCGCAGAGCTGGTCGCTCTTCATCATCGGCGTGGTCGTCATCACACTCATATTGAGCGCGATGCTACCCGTCGTTCCCGCAGCTGGATACAGGACCCAGCCCACCGCCGGCTCGACGCGGACGAGGAGCTGGTCGGTGCAGCAGGGATGGGGCGAGAATGTCACTTTCGACCCCAGCGACATCGCTCTTGGCGACCTCGACGGAGGCAACGGCCCCGAGCTCGTCGCCGCCGGTGGGAATCGGACCGTGGTCTATGAGAATAACGGGAATGGCATCTTCACCGAGCTCCTGTCAGATATCGATAACGAGATAAACATCACCGCGCTCGAGCTGGCGGATATCGACGCCGACGGCGACCTCGACATCCTCGGACTCGCATATCGGTCCGGCGTGGTCGGCGAACGGCATATCAAATGCTACGAGAACCTCGGCGGCGGCTCGTTCGCCAATGCAACGACGGTGGCGACGATCAGCGGGCTGTGGGGGTACGGCTACGCACAGTTCGCCGTCGCGGACCTGAATAACGACGACTACGCAGATATCGTCGTAAGTGCGTCCACCACCGACACCGGGGACAACCCCGCCAGGGTCAATATCTACACGCTCTATAACGACGGGAACGGCACGGCGTTCACGCAATCGATCCTCACGAGCTACACGGCGGACGATCCCGCCATGGGCCAGCTCTTTTCCAAGGTGGCGCTTGCGAACTTTGACAACGACGATTTCATCGATCTCGTGGTCGGCGTCTACGGTCACGACGCGTACGGTCAGAACGACTTTTATGCGGGGAGGGTCCAGACCTTCCGCAACAACGGCGGCAGCCTCATCAGCAACCCGCAATATGTGTATCGCTATTCGGACAACGAGGAATGGGTCTTTGCGTTGACCACCGCCGATGTGGGCGGCACCGGCCAGAATACGGATCTCGTCGTTGGGACCGACGCCATGGCCAGTGGTGAGTGGACCGCCGGCACCTGTTGGGCGTTCTACGGTGACGGCAACGGCCAGTTCTCGAGCACGCCCACCAGCCTCTACACGCTCTCCGGGCATCTCGCGGTGCGCGAGATCGTAACCGGCGTCTACGATCTCGAGGACGGGAGCGATCTCCTCCTCCGGTTCAGCTACGAGGACGAAACGAGCGGCGAGCGTATCGACCAGCTCATCCTCCTTACGAACGACGGCAGCGGACACTACGGCGAGCGATGGAACGAGGACACCACCGGTCTCCTCGAGGGGCGCATCGACACCATCGCCGGCGCGGACATCAACGGCGACGGGATCGACGATATCGTTTACGGCGGCTCGGAACTGCACACGATAACGGTGCACGCCATCGATGACGAGGCGCCCACACAGATCTCTGGCGTGGACGCACAAGATACACCGGACGACACCGGCGGATCGATCACGGTCCGCTGGAACCGGAATAACGATCTAGATTTCGATCATTATAATGTGTACCTCGAGGAGTCGCCCATCGACGATGTCTCCGGATTGCAGCCGTACGATTCCTCCATCACCACCGCGCGTATCACCAGCCTCGTCATCGACGGGCTGGAGAACGATAAGGACTATTATGTGGCGGTGACCGCGGTGGACGAGACCGGCAACGAGAACCCCCTCGTCAACGATGACGGACCGATATCGCCGGAGGACAATATCCCGCCGGGGATGGTCACCGGTATCTGGGCGGAGGACAAGCCCAACGACGCGGGCACGGCGGTGATCGTGCATTGGGACGCCGCCACCGCGGACGATTTCGACCACTACAATGTCTATATCCAGTTCGCCGCCGAGATCGTCGATGTAAAACGGCTGACCCCCGAGGTTACGGTGGACGATCGCTCGACGACATCCGCCGAGGTCGGCACCATCGGTGCGGCGCCGCTTTCGCCCTCCTCGATCTATTTCGTCACGGTGACCGCCGTGGACACCACCGGCAACGAGATCATCAGTGGACTGGTCAGCTATGAGGTCAGCCCGCAGGACAACCTCGCACCCGCGCCGGTGGACGAGCTCGTCGCCAGCGACCATCCCGAGGACGCCGGTGGGCAGATCGATCTCCAATGGTCGGAGACGACCGCGCGCGATTTCGATCACTACAATATCTATGCCAGCAGCGATGCGATCGACGATCTCAACGCCAGTGATGTGGAAGTGGTTCGTACGATCACGATCAAGAGCCAGACGACGACGACCATTGCCGAGTATAATAGTGAGCCGCTCGCGAACAACCGCGACTATTATTTCGCCGTCACCGCCGTGGACATCTGGGCCAACGAGAACAGGAACGACCTCGCCGTCGATTCAGCGCAACCGAGAGACAACGAACCGCCGGACACCATCAAGAGCGTCTGGGCGGAAGATCGGCCGAACGATACCGGCACGGCATTGATCGTTCACTGGGCGGAATGTAGTGCGAGCGATTTCGATCATTATGCGGTCTACGGTAGTACCTCGCCCATCGATAATGTTCTTGCACTCGAGCCGATCGTGACCATCGCCGACATCCTCACCACCTCTACCACCGTCTCAACGCTTGGCGACGGTG
The DNA here is from genome assembly GCA_964609045.1 of uncultured archaeon. Lineage (GTDB taxonomy): Archaea > Thermoplasmatota > Penumbrarchaeia > CAZSUE01 > CAZSUE01 > CAZSUE01. Next base: position 4,093 of record CAZSUE010000140.1, read on the forward strand.
AGCCGCTCTCCGAGGATGAAGAATATTATTTTGCCGTGACGGCGGTGGATCGCGAAGGGAACGAAGATACGAAGAAGGTGGGCACATTCTCGCTCCCGGTCAGCCCGAAGGACAACCTCCCGCCCGCGCCCATTATGCGCGTAGCGGCGGAGGATACGCCCAACGATAACGGTGAGCAGCTCACCGTGAAATGGCAGCCGTCCACCGACGATAAATGGGCGCATTACAATATCTACATCTTCACGGAGCCGGTGACCTCGCTCGAAGGGGCGCGGGCCGTGCGCACCCTCAGCGCGACCCAGACGGCGAACCGCACGGTCATCGACAGTATCGGCCGCAACGCGCTGAGACCGGGCGAGGATTACTATATCGCCGTGACCGCCGTGGATATCCTCGGGCAAGAGGACACCGAGGATTTCTCGCTCTACGGGCCGGTGCAGAGCGAGAACAATATCCGGCCGGCGCTGGAGCCGGTACCGAACATGCGGTTGGTGGAGCTGGAGGTGGGTGAATCGTACCATTTCGAGGTACAACTCACGCAGGGCGAGGACCCCGAATATATGGACTACACCTGGCTCTTCGATAATACGGTGATCAACGGGACCGCGGGAAATTCGTATGATTTTATCGCACGCGCCAGCGACGCGGGCAACCATACGGTCACGGTGATCGCGCATAACTCGGCGGGCGATTCGTCGCCGCTGGCCTGGTCGCTGGAGGTCGAGAAGGAGGAGAGACCGCCCACTGGGCTCTTCGGGAGCGAAGCGGGCGACGGCTATCTCTATCTTTTCCTCGGCGCGGTGGCGGTGATCGTCCTCCTCATCATCCTTCTCCTGGTGAAGCGGCGGCGCGAGGAGGACGCAGAAGCGCTCCTCGCCAAGTGTGCACCCGCTGATGACGAGCGTGGAGAACAACCCTCATCATCATCATCATTATCATCTCCGACGACGACGGAGGGTCGGGCGCAGCCGCCCTACGGCCAGGACCACGGTCCAGGCAGTCCAGCCGGTCCAGCTGGTCTGGCCGGTCCAGGCACAGCCGGCGAGCCATACGGTCCGCAGGCGCGCGATGAGGGCGGTCCAATGCCACAGCGAGCGCAAGAGCCAGGCGCGCAGGTGCAGCTTTCCCATCCGCAGCAGGCGCAGCTCATGCCGCACGGCGGGTACGGCCCGTACGGCCAAAGCGGCCAGGGACCCGATTATCCCGTCGAGCAGCAGTACCGCGGTGAGGTCGGTCCGCACCATCCGTATGCACAACAGTACGCACTCCCCGCCGGTGCTTCGAAGGGCGATACCGGGCACCATGGCGAGACCGAGGCGCCGGTGGAGGAGGAGCCAGATACTGAAGGAGAGAGTACGATGGGCGAAGGGGTGGAGGTAACGGAGCCAGCGACCTTCGGCTGCCCGGTCTGCGGGACCGCGGTAGGGGTCGAAGCGGAGTACTGCCCACAATGTGGCGAGCTCTTTAGCGGGAGGGGACAGCGCGCGGGCGGAGCAGACCTCGACGCGTCGTTACTGGAGGGTGACGATGAGGACGAGGCGCGCGAGGCGGGCGAGGTGGCTCTCAACTTGGTCTGCCCCCGATGCGGCGAACCGTACGAGATCGGTATGGCGTTCTGTAAGGTCTGTGGCGAGGAGCTGTAAGGCTGCAAGGTGCTTCGTTCCGAGACGAAAGAGCACTTCGCGCCACTTTCGAGCGAGCGAAGGAGTCGTGTGGCAACGCTATCGGTGTCGGGCGGCGCATCTCAATGACGACTCTTGCGAAAGCCGATACCCGCTCCAATAGCCATCACCAATTGCCCTCCTCAGTAGCCCCTTCCATTAGCCCAGAACGGTTGTATCAATTAATAATATGCCATGAAGTGCCACACTCAGATCTGTTCAGTTTTCGGACCGGGGATGAAACGCCAGCGCTTCCAATGCGTCGAGCCACTATTTCGCGACCCACCCCGCCGCTTTATTTTGCAGCCGAACGAACTCGAGTGAGTGATTTTCAGTATCGCTCGTCCCGAGGCCGTGATGCCGCGGAGGAACCAATTTATATGTGATTACCCTTTAATATTTACAATGCGTCCCACGCGGCTGTCGGAGAATTCGAAGAAGGTCCTCTGTGGGCTGTGCAGTTACCCCACATCAACAGACAAATCGCTCGCCCGTGATATTGGGGTCAATACCTCGACGATCTCGACGATCCGACAGCGCATGAAGGAGCAGGGTTTGATCAAGGTCAAGATCGTGCCGAATTATTTCACGATCGAGCATGGAACGGTGATCGTCGCATCGGGCAATTTCCGCTACCATTTCCCCGACGATATCCGGAACAATGTGAGCGCGCTGGCGCTCCAGCCGTCCACACCGTTTTACAAAGCGCTCGATAATATGTCATGGGTCAGCATCGGCGCGCTCTATTCGCCCACCGCCAAGGACGACCCGCTCAAGATCCGTGAGCTGCCATCGATCCTCGGCGATCAGTATATAAGGGATACGACATTCAATATTTCGAAGAATATCTTCTATCCGGCCAAGGTGAAGGTCTGGCGCTATTTCGATTACGCGCATCTCTTCTGTCATATGTTCAAGGTCGGCTCCATCGTGCATACCTCGCGTCCGTCCAAACGGTGGTCGCCGAGCACTTTCAAGAGCAATGCGAAGAATGTGCTCCAGAGCATTATCAAGGAACCGGATTCGTCCGATTACCGGCGCTCGCAGGTGCTCGATCTCTCGCACCCGACCTTTTCCAAGATCAAGAAGCGGATGATGAAACGTGGTGTGGTCAAGACGATCATCGAACCCGACCTCGCAGCGTTCGGGTTCTCGGTGCTGGCCTGGTTCAGGATCACGCTGGACAACCGCGAGCTGGATCGGGAGCTGATCGCGCAGATCTGTGGCTATCCCAATAATATTCTCAGCGTGTACGATGACGAAAAGATCTTTATGCTGTCGGTGTTCGAGAACATCGCCGAAGTGATGCACGAGCAAGAAAAGATCACCTCGACACTCTCTGAGGTCATGATCCCGTACGAGAATATCGAGTCCAATTATTTCTCCATCGAGAAATCGAACTTCCACCATGCGCTCGATGCGCTCCCCGCGCTGCAAATGGTGCTGGGCCGCGTGACGGACGAGGAAGCGGCGCTCCTCCCGCTCGAACCGGCCACCGAGCTGCGGACGATCCTTACCTACGCACTGGATGATGCCGAGGTCGAGCGCGTGATGCAGGAACTGTGTTCGAACCTCGACGAGGGGACATTGGCCGGCGACCCGCCGAAGGTCCTCGCCAGTATGATCCTCGAACTGCTCACCGAGCCGCAATACCTCTCCTCGCTGGACAGTAACGAGAAGGTGGCGATCCAGACCGAGCTCATTCAGAAACTGAACACGGTGAGGCGCGCGAGCGCGGGTGACGGCCAGATCCGAATGCGGGCGCTGGGGCAGAAACGGAAGACGCTGATGATCGTTGAGGACTCGCGCGAGACGGTGGAGCTGCTGAGAAAGATGCTGGAGGAGGCGGGGTTCATGATCGTCGGTATCGCAGACAATGGGCAAGATGCGGTGGAGATGTACAAGACATTGAGCGAGACGGACAGCCCGCCGCAGATCGTGCTCCTCGATATCTTCATCAAAGGGCTCAACGGGATCAAAGCCACTGAGATGATCAAGCATTACGATCCGGCCGCATGTATCGCCGTGCTCACCTCGTCGCTCAATAGTAAGACGAAGGCGAAGATGACCGACCTCGGCGTGGACGATTATCTCATCAAGCCGCTGACGCGGATGCAGCTGGTCACCAGCCTGGAGCGGATCCTTCGCAGCCGCCGTAGCCGAGCGGTGGGGCCCAGTGGTCTCTCGACCGAATAGTGAACTCCACTTGTCGTTTCCCGCCCATCGCGCTGATGCATAAAGGCCATTGCTCCAAGCACTGAGTTTGCAGGGCGAAAGCAGCGTGAGATCGAATTCGAACAATGACAATTGCAACCACGACGACAATCGGGATTGCTGACGCCCGGTCTAGTCCATCATCTGCGGTTTCCCATGCGCGTGCTCGGTCTGGAATGTGGAATGTCTTCCACCTCATTTCCAAACACTAACACGATCCGTCTTTTCCAGCGAATGGTATAGATAGACTCTATCTCATCTTTTCAATGGGCACTCTCACTGCAGCTCTATCGAGGCTGACCGACCACCCATTTCGTATCAGGCGCGCGAGGTTCTAGTACTTGTCCTTTTCGGGCAAAATGTAAATATAGGTTTGGCCGCGCCCTAGTTCTCGGTCAGCCACTATCGCTAAAAACTCTTTCGTGATCTTATGCGTGATCCAGACCTTCTCGATCGTATTACGATAGACCCGGAGCTCATTGTCGGAAAACCCACGATCCGGGGGTTCAGGATCACCGTCGAGCAGATCCTTCGTGCATCGGCAAACGGTGTCCCCACCGACGAACTCCTCGATGATTATCCCGAGCTGGAGCCCGACGATATTCGTGCCGCACTCTATTATGCAAGTGAGATCGTGCGTAATGAACGCGTCTATCGTATTCCTGTCGGTGCATGGCAATGACGAGTGAGCTAACAGAAAAGACCCCGTTCCTCGTCGATGCTTGTGTTGGTCGTTCTATCGAACGGTGGCTGGTCAATGCCGGATAGGATATAGAGGGGGTACGATCGATCGATCCACGGATGGAAGACAAAGATGTCGTCAATCTTGCCGTTCAAGAAGAGCGCGTGTTACTTACACTCGATCGGGATCTTGGGGAACTTGTCCATCAGTCCAACTCAGCCCATCGAGGAATCCTTCTTTTACGGGTCCAGGACCAGCGTCCAGAGATGAAAATCAAGATCTTGGCGCATATTCTCGACAACTTCGAGCATGAGTTCCGTGACCATTTCTGCGTCTATCATCGTGGCAAGTTCCGGATATGCTGAAGACGCGCTGTTCGCTATTGGGCTCATCCTCTACAAATAGCCAGATCCTATTATAGACGCAGCAATGGCAACTGATACGCATCGACTTCGTATAGCCAGACCGCGCTGCTGAGGCAGCGTTAGAGGCGCGGACGGGTTCCCGACTTCGTCTAGCCAAGCCGCGCTGTTGAGGCAGCCCTAGAGGCGCGTGCGGGTTCCCGACTTCGCCAAGCCAAGCCGCGCTGCTGAGGCAGCTCTAGAGGCGAGGGTGGGATTCTCTGCCTGTGTCAGCCGGCCCGCGCTGCTGAGGCAGCACTAGTGTTAAGTCAACGCTATAATGTCG
>CAZSUE010000141.1:0-9335 GCA_964609045.1 uncultured archaeon
ATGTGCGACCGAGATATGGTAGACCCCGCGCGTGATCGCGACAACGCCGGTCAGGACCAATAGGACGAGGGCGCCGATGAGAAAGATTACTTTCTTACGATCGTTCGAAACGACGACGCCGGAGGTGCGGTCTTTCAGTTTCCGCCGTGCCGCGCGGAGCGCCCCCATGCATCTCACCTCTCGCCCATCAGCGTTGCTGTGGCGTCCATGTCAACCGAACATAGACGGTCTCGTCGTCCCAGACCAGCCCGCCGTCCGACCGCCGGAGATGATCGCGAACATACCGTTCAATATGTGCATCGTGCGCGTCGCCGACGACGCCCAGCCGCTGCTTCAGATCGTCGACCGCCGCGGTGAGCGTGCGATAGTCACGCGGGAAGCTCGTTCTATCCAGTATCTCGATATCGGGGTAGAGCCCGTGGGCATAGAGGATATTGAAGAGGAGATCGCACTTGGGCATGGGTGTGTACGCTGAGCCGTGGATCTGTGGGTAGAGCTCGAGGGAGGTGTGCTCCCAGGTGGGGACCCCGGCGAACCAGTAGAGATAGACGCGCTTTCGCGCCACCGCGTTCATATTGAGGAGCGCGGCCTCGATATCGGTCATGGCGAGCGAATAGGACGCGATCACGATATCGAACCGCCCGATCCGTTTCGCCGTTTCGTCGCCCGCCCCTCTGCCACGCATATTCGAATATTCAGATTCAGTTCCAGTTGTAGTTCCAATTTCAGATTCAGTTCTTCCGGTCTCGCTCTTGCTCTCACTCTCGATCTCGATCTCGACCTCAGTACCGGCTCCGCACCGGAACTTTGGTTCGTCGAGCACGACCGATTCCCAATTGGAATGGATCGTGCGGATGTTCGCGACACCCTCGGCTTTTGCTCTCGCCTGAAGGAGCCGGAGCATCGGGGCGGACGGGTCCACGGCGGTCACCGTTCTCACCCGCTTGGCCAGTGGTACGGTCAATGTCCCCGGCCCGGAGCCGATATCGAGCACCGACCATTCGCGGTGGAGTGGGAGTCGTGCCGCCCGCCGTTTTCCGTCCGCACGGATGCGCTTGGACCGGGCATATTTCAGCGCGCGCGATTCGTCCTCGTACGTCGCGCCACCGGTCCCCGATGCAAGCGTGGCCTCTTTCCAGCGCCTTTTCCAATCGCTGACGCGCGCAGCGGCGCTCTCCGTATCGAACATCGCGTCGCTAGAAGTCATACCGGTCCTCGTCCATCCATTCGAGTTCCTGGATCGATTTGAGCGTCTGCGCCTCATCGTCGTCGATGCCGTAGATCGTCGTATGGAACTCGTTCAGCCAGTCGTGGACCTTGATATCCTCGAACTGAGCGGGATACGCGCTTTTTGCGGCGATCAATAGGATCGTGGGGAACTCGAGCCGGAAATCGCCCCACCAAGTGAGGAGCCCGAGCGAAGAGACGCGCCGGTCCTCCACCGCGGTGATATTGCGCAAATTCGCGTACGCATCGTTGGTATAGAGGATGTCGGGATCGGGCGTGACCATATTGGTCGCGAGAACGATCACATCGGGGTCCAGCGCGATAATGTGCTCCGCAGACATCTTCTGGCTCCGATGTTCGCCATAGGCGTTCTTGATATGCGCGACCGCTTCGGAGAACTTCGCATCGCCGTAATTGGAGCCCCAGACCACGCCGACGCATTCGTCGGTCCGCAGCCCGATATACATCACCGCGGGCTTTGCGCTCGCGTTGATATCTTTCGTGCGTGAATAGATCATCGCGACCTGATCTTCGAGATAACTGGCGACTTCGTCCGCGCGCGCCGCCTCGCCAAAGACCTCTCCGAGCAGCCGGATGCCCTCATAATGTTTTTCGAGGGTGGGCCGTTCGTAACAGCCGGGGCCGTTGATCACGACCAGCGGTATCTCGAACTCGTTCTCGATCTTGTTCATCGCCTCTTTGGTGACCTCGTTGTTCTTGATATATTCCGAGTTCCGCCAGAGCACGAGGTCGGGGTCTGCCATGGCCAGCGCTTCGTAATTGTAGCCGCCGAAGGTGTAGCCGATGTCGGGAAGGTCGACGATGGAGGGGCAGAGATAGAGGGTGTCACGATCCTCCGGTCTTTCGTCACCGGTATCGATAAGCCCGCCGGTGGCGACTATCCTATCCTCGATACCGAGCGCCACCATCACTTGTACGATGAACCCTTTATCGACGATGGCCACGCGCTGTGGGTCCTTCGGGATGGTGACGCGCTCGTCGCGCATATCGACGATCTCTTTCGTTTCGACCGACTTGCCGTTCTCTGTTGTGGTCGAGATACACCCCGACCATGCGACGCCGAGCATCGCGAAGACCATTGTAATAACGATCAGTGTGTTTTTCAAATGCATGGCTCCCCCTCGTAGCAACTTTCCAGAGTTCTTGCTACGGTGAATGCCAGACCGAACTATATAGCTCTTTGGGCGGGCGCGGGGTGTTCAATAGATCGTTGCGTGGCTATTGGGGTTGAAAACTCCCGAGCAGCCCGTTTAGCGTACCGTCCCGTGTCGTACTGCATCCTACCGCGTCCTACCGTACCCTACCGTACCCTACCATATCGTACTGCATCCTACCGTGTCGTACCGTGTCGTACGGTACGATCGAACCGAAGCGTGCGATGCATGGGGCGACTAGATCCTGGACGAATGGATGGCACAATTTGATATAGTGCCATGGCCCTGCTCTTATCCATCGTTCTGGATCATAAAAGGCCATGAGTGGTTGATCATATGAGTGGATTTCGAACGGATCCGAGATGCACGAATACTCGTACCAATACCGATGTCGATACGGGCGCGGGAGCGCGGCGGACCAGCTGCGCTCGTAGCCCGGCGATCATGATCGCGGTCGTACTCCTTTGTATGACCATCGTCCCGCTGACACCGATCTTGGCACCCGCTGCGGCTGCCACGAGCCATGCCTCGGCGCGTGCAGAGCGTACGCCGCCGCTGGATGTGCCCACATGGTCAGAGAACGATTGGTGGCGCTATCATCGGGTCATGGACACGAGCCAGGAGCAGTATACGCTCCACACCGTCGAAGACATCACCTACACGGTGGAGGAGATCATCGACGTTGAGCACGCGGGCGCCAATGAACGCGTCTATAATATCACCTTCCACTCCACGCTCAACGGCACGGCGGAGTTCACGCTCACGCGGAGCCCTAGTCAGACCCGGAGCCGTGTCGGCGGCGAGATCGGTGGCGGTTCCTATGCGGAGGGCTTCCTCTGGCGCCGCGTCTCCGATCTTGCGCTCATTCGCGATTATCGATATATCTATGCGGAGCTGATCAGCGGCGGGGTGAACCTCGGCAGCGCAACGGCCAGCACGGATATCGTCTACACGCCGGCGGAAGAGGCGTTCGATTTCCCCGTCATCCTCTACGATCAGCAATGGCGCACCGACTGCGCCATCACCGTCTCGGGCGTGACCGCCGTGGATTCACCGCTCTACGAACAGCCGGAGACGCCGTACCATGAGTCCGGGGCGCTCGTGAACAACTACACCTGTCCCACCACTCCCACCATGGAGGTGCCCTACGGCTCGCTGGAGACCTACCATGTCGACGGTGAGGGGGCGCCGGGCAGCAGCGCGTACGACCCCGACCCGGCGAAGAATTTCAAGGTAGGGTACTGGCTCTCCCCTGCGGCGGAGACCTATGCGAAATACGAGTTCTGGAACCTCGATCTCCCGGGCCAGTTCGATATCGATCATTATCGCGAAGAGCTCATCGATTACGGGATCGATAACGCGAACACGCTCGATGCAACTCTCCATATCCCCACCACCGAAGACCTCCCCGTTCCGGTCACCGTCCCCAACGGATCCGTCCGCATCTCCGGCACCGGCACCTCCGGCGAGACCGTGGAGGTCAGCGTTGCGGGCCGAACGAGTACCACCACCGTGGACGCGGGGCGCTTCTCCGTGACGATCGCCGTTTCCGCCCACGACGACACCACTCCCACGGCGTTCGACATCGGCTCGCATGGGATCATCCTCGAGAGCGGCGACGATCGCGTCGTGATCACCGTCTCACTGAGACGCTGCGACCTCGTCATTACCAATCTCCCCGGTATCATCCAGGTCAACTCCCAGGGCTCAACCGTCAATATCACCGCATCGGTCTACAATAGGGTGCGGACCTACCTCGGCGACCCGTTCACCGTCAGCTTCTATCGCGACTATTTCACCGAGCATGTCTTTCTCGGCAACGACACCATCCACGGGATACTCGAATACGCGGACGCCACACTGGAGGCCACGGTGCCCTCGGGCGAGCATAACTATACCATCGTCGTCGATAGCGGTGATGGCATCGCGGAGCTCGATGAGGAGAACAATATCGCCACCTCAGACGAAGCATATACGAATTTCGCGCCACAGGCGGTCTTGACCGCGTCCGAGTCCGAGGTACGGACCTTTGAACCGGTGATCTTCGACGCGTCGCTCTCCACCGATGTGGACAACCTCATCCAGACCTATGTATGGGACCTCGACGCATCGGACGGCACCGACGACGAGGATGCATGGGGCAAGCGCATCGCGCACGAATATACCGACGGCCCCGCCAGCTACACGGTCACCGTCACCGTCATCGATGTCGAGGGCGCCAGCGCCACTGCGAGCATCGACATCGAGGTGGCGAACCGCGCGCCGAAAGTCGCCTACCGCGTGCTGGACCAGAACGAGTTCGTCATCGAGGAGCGACCGATCTATATCGAGCCGAACAGCACGGTGACCTTCGACGCCGGCGCCACCACCGACCGTGACGGCGAGATCGGAAGTTATCACTGGGATCTCGGCGACGGGACCACCCATAACGAACCGGTCTGGAGACGCACTTTCGAATACGAGAACCTGCATGAGGTCACGCTCACCGTTACCGACGACGACGGCGCTACCGACAATGTGTCGTTCTATCTCAACGTCTATAATTGCCCCCCGCGGGTCGTCATCACCGCCAGCACCACCGCGCTGCAGACCAATTCCACCCTCACCGTGGACGCCAGCGGCTCCTTTGACCCAGACGGCGCCATCGTCAATTACACCTGGGCCTTCGGTGACAATACCACCGCCTACGGCCCCACCGCCACACACCGCTACCGCCGCAGCGGCAGTTATCGGCTCACGCTCACGCTCCGCGACGCCGAGGGGAAGACCAACGCGAGCACGATGACCGTCGAGATCGGGAACCGTCCACCGAACGCGGCAGTCGACATCGAACCTGACATGGAGATCTACGTGGGCCAAACGGTCAACCTCTCCGCGGCACGATCGACAGACGCCGACGGCGCCATCGGGAACTATGTTTGGGATCTCGGTGACGGGAACCGTCTCGACGGGTCCGACGCGAGCACCGCACAGAACCGCTACCTCCAGCCCGGCATATACAATATCACCCTGAACATCACCGACGACGCCGGTGCGACGAACCAGACGACGATCACGGTCACCGTCCACCCGAACACGCCGCCCACCGCCGGCTCGATCCAGTATACCACCCAAAACCTCACCGTCCAGTTCGAGGCGGTCGGGTGCGAGGACGCCAGCGGAACGATCGACGCATACCGGTTCGGTTTCGGCGACGGCAGCGATTCGGGATTGACCGACGCGCCCACCGTCTCACACACCTACGGCGCACCGGGCACCTACACGGTCAATCTCACGGTCAGGGACAGCCTCGGCGCCGAGAGCACAACGATCGAACAGAGCGTCACCGTCGAGCTGAGCGACCAGACCGACCACAACCACACGAGCGACAGCGACAGTGATGCCGGCGATATCGAGGGAGAAGACGACAGCTCGATGCGACAACTCGCGCTCATCGGCGCGCTCGCAGCTATCGTCGGCGTGGTGCTCCTCGTCGTCATCATCCTCCGCCGGCGATAATAATAACAGTGCACATACATGCATAGCGCACATACGGAACAGACCGAGAACGCATGCCCCGCTAAGCCACTATTTAGCCGTTGCCCAGAAAAGGTAAGTACTAGGACCGCCGGCACCGCGATCAGTTGCATCGCCACGCAGCACCATGCCACAAAGATTATGGTGTACAGTACGCTAAAATAGTATCTTTTGCATCCTTCGCTATCACTGCATTCACCGAGGAACAACCATGAACAATCGTATTCGACCATCCATCTTCTCCCTGCATCGGCTATTGATCGTGATCATCCTCATAAGCCTCCTTATGGGGCCCGCCAGCGCGCTTCTCACACCGACGATCCGATCGGAACGAGGAAACGATGCAACCCGCGCGCAAGATGTTTGTGAGACACAAGAAGCGCCACTGGCCGAAGGGGCGTACGACCTCTTTTCGCTGTTCGATACCGGCCCCGACGCACAGCTCGGCGACGACGCGCCGTATGACATCGATACGATGAAGAACCTCAGCCTCGACGACCCCGTATTGCGCTGGAACGAGACCGACATCGACGGCGACGGGGACGCCACCTACGAGAAGAACTACACCGATGAGACGGGGAACCACACCATCTGCGTCCACGAGTGCAAGTTCTACGGCGGGCCGTACACGATGATCCCCAGTTCCAACCTCTCCAACGGCAACTTCAGCGACCGCGTCACCATCGACACCTGGTACGGGCTCTATCTCCTCTATCCCAAGGGCTATTTCGACAACCCCGACGACCCGAACTGGGGCCACGCCGCGTTCCTCAATATGCACGATGTCGGCGGCAGCATCGACGCGGAGTTCGAGGAGATCATCACCATGCTCGTGCTCAAGTTCAATATGCCCATCGCGCTCGCCGGCGGGTTCAGATCGAACTGGAACGCGCTCGGCTATTCCGGCCAGGATGCGATCCTCTACCCCTCGATCCTCGCTAATTTCTATCAAAACGACGCCTCCGCCGAGTCGCTCAAGATGCTCTATATGTACGCGCTGACGCGCGAGAATGTGCTCGGCCACACCGTGCTCCAGCGCATGATCGAGCGCGAAGGCGGCAATATCGACGGCGGCATCTTCACGCACGGCGGGTCGAAGCAAGGCTACGCACGATGGCTCGTGGGCATCCTCGACGACCGCATCGAGATCCTCCAGCCCGCGGCGATGAAGCTCGAGGACCTCTGCGAGGGGACCGCGTACTTCGCCAAGAATAAGGGGATCCCACCCTATACCGAGGCGGGATGGGGGCACCTCCCGTCGCAAGTGGCGAGCTTCGATATCACCATGAACGAGTGGCTCTCCACCTACAAAGGCGTGCCCAACTCCTCGGCGGCGCTCATGCTGCAGATCTACGATATCGAGACGAACAAGCACCACCTCGAAAAGATCGATTTCATCGCGATCTCCGGCGATGTCGGGCTCCCCGGCATGCACGACGGGACCTATTTTGCCCTCGGCGCGGAGACCGGCTTCCTCAAACGGCTCGATAATGTGCCATGGCGCTACGGGAGGGCGCCGCAGGAGGATCTGAGCGGGCTGAATGTCTCCGGCGAACAGTCGTCGTTCATCTACTGGGTCGCGTTCGGGCTCGAGGCGGTCACGCAACTGACGCGCGACGATCTCACCATCTGGCCGAAGGTGGAGACGGTGACCGGCGCCACCGTCGGCAGCGGCGACGGGCGCCGGCTCAAGATCGATGCGACGATCCGTCATCCGCAAGATGGGATGGATGTACGGCTCTATTATGCTGGCTCCACCAACCGCGCATGGGACGACGCGGAGCAGCGCGAGAAAAGCGAATGCCGCTGGCGGCGGCGCGAGATGATACCCGCCACGCCGGGGGTCAACGACGCGTTCACCATTTCGGTCCCCATCAATGGATCGCTCCAGTATGCGTATTATGTCGAAGTGCGGCTCCGCGACCCCGACGAGCTGACGCTCCCCATCCTCGGGAAGGTCTATATGTACGACGCCTCGCCCGTGGAGTTCGTTCAGGAGTTCCCGCCGGCGGCCACCGGCGGCGTGGATGTCTACCCCAATGCAACGAGCCTGATAGTCTCCGACACCGAGCCCCTCGAGGGTGATAGCATCGACATCGCGCTGGATCTCGCATCGGTCCATATTCCGATCTATTTCGGGTCGGACCGCTATCCGGTCCCCGTGTTCCATAATATCGAGGCGCAGCTCTCCGTCGATGGTGAGCCGTACGGCGCCATCGAGAGCGGTGCGGTGGCCACGCACACGCTCCACGGGACCACCGGCGCCTCCATCGAGCCGTATCGGTTCCAGTGGGAGGCCGAACCCGGCACCCACACGCTCGCCGTGACGGTCGACCCGCGGTGCTATCTCCCGGAACGGAACGAGACGAACAACCGCATCGAGATCGAGGTCGAGGTCGACCCGCTCCCAGACTTGATATTGGAGAATGTCAGCCTCGACACGGATACGCCCGAACCGGGCGAGTGGGTGAACCTCACCGCGACGGGGAGGGCGGAAGGGCTGGCCAATGTCGGGCTCACCTCGCTCGCCACGCACCTCACGCTCCTCGTGGACGGCGAGCGCGCCGATCTCGTGAATCTTACCGTCGAGGACGGCGGCAGCTTCGAGGAGCGGTTCCAATGGAACGCAACGCCCGGCGCGCATACGCTGACGGTTATGATCGATCATGGCGACGCGTTCACGGAGCGTGAGGAGGAGAATAATGCATGGAGCGGTGAGTTCGCGATCACACCGCTCGTCAATCTCGAGCTGCGTGCCTCCTCCATCGCCGTCTCGCCGCTCTCGTTCAGCGACGGCGACAGTGTCGTTTGTAGCGTCACACCGGTGCTGGTCAGTAGCGCGGGTCTCTCCAGCATGGATGTCGATCTCTCCGTCACCGTCGTGCTCGTCGTCGACAACGAAACCGTTGCCCGTGCATCGCAGACATTCGACAACGGTGCCTATACCACGGAGATCGATATCGACTGGACCTATCGCGAGGGGACCGAGCGACTCGCATTCGAGGCCAGCGTGGGCGACGGGGTGCTGGAGCGTGAAACGGCGAACAACCGCGCGACATTGGCAATTATCGAGCGCGCCGGCGTCGCCGAGATCGATGCGGACGGCGACGGGTACACGGACCGCGCCGAGGATATCGCCGGCACCGACGCCTACGACGCTGCAGACCATCCCCTCGCGTTACCGGGCGATATCGATTCCGACGGCGACGGCTACTCGGACGCAGACGAGCGCGCCGAGGGCACCGACCCGTATGCGGAAAGCAGCGTGCCCGATCTCAAGAGCGAAGCTGCCGAGAGCCGCAACCAAGTCCTCATCATCACCATCATCATCGTCATCGCCGCGCTCATCGTCGTCGTTTATCTCGCCAAGCGCTGAACTGAACTGAATTGGTATGAAAAACATGGGAACGGGGGAAC
>CAZSUE010000142.1:0-9258 GCA_964609045.1 uncultured archaeon
GGTTTTCCGCCGGCCAGGAACGTCACCGCGGGTCGGTCGTGGCGTCGGTGGCACGATCGGTTCAGCGCTTCCTTTTGTAGCCGATGAGCGTTCCCGCCACGACGAGTGCAGCGAGGAGTGCGAAAAGCTCGAAGCCCGGCGATTCGCCATCGCCACCGCTCTGCTTCTCTTTGACCGTGATCGATGCCGACTTTGTACCGGGGCTCTCGCTCTGGGCCGGGGTGGAGGCCCTGGCGACGATGGTGTAATCGCCCGCCTCCTCCGGCGTCCAAGAAATACTCGCATCGCGCGTGCCGCCGACGGGGACGAGCCCGAGCGTGCGTCGCGCGGTCTCGTTCCCATTCGCGAGCACGACGAGCTCTGCGCCGCTGGCACCGCCGTCGCCATTATTCTTGAGCTGGACGGTGATGGTGACCTCATCGCCCACCCGCGGTTCGGTGACATCGAACTGGATCGATTCCACGGCGAGGAGACCGCCGCGAACGGTGATCGTGACCGAGGTGCTGTTCGTCAGCCCTTGCGAGTCCTCCACCGTCAGCGTGACCTCGTGCGTGCCGCGCGGGAGCTCCACCTCACTGTACGGGTCGGTGCCGTTGGCGAGTTCACCGGCGATATCGGAACGCCATCGATAGATCAGGTCCTCGCCGTCGGGATCCTCGCTGTAGCTCGCGTCGAAGCCGATGGCGTTGGAACTGTCGAAGCTATCGCCCGCGGCGGGTGAGAGGATCACCGCGCTGGGGCGGCGGTTCACATTGGTAACGATGACGGCCCAGGTGTGCTCGACGAATTTCGCGCTCGGGTCTGAAACACGGACCTTCACCTCCACCGAGGTCTCCGCGGCGTCGCCGTAGCAGGTGTCGAAATCCGGCGAGTAGTCGAATCGGGCGCCGGTGGCGTCCACGCGCGTACCGTCGACATACCAGCGATACCTGAGCTGGCCGGTGTCGCCCGCATCGGGGTCGGAGGCGTCGACCTCCAGTGATAATGTCTCCCCCTCGGCGACGCTGGGCGAGCCCGTGGGGTCGGTGGTGTCGATCTGCGGCGGGTCGTTCAACGCGATAGTGAACGCCCGCGGACCGTTGATACAGTCGCCGATGCGCAGCCCGTCGGAGGGGAGCACGGTCCAGTAATAGGTGACATCGTCCTCTGGGTCGGCGAATTCGTACTGCGTGGCGGTCACCTGTGCGAGGAGTGCGGACTCGTCGTGGGTGGCGACCGCCGCCTCGTTGGAGGCGCAATAGACGAGATAGGTGACGGTGCCGCTGCCTTCCGCGAGTTGCCAGCGCAGCGTCACACTCCCGGGAATGGTCACGGTATGCTCGTTGGCGGGAGAGAGGAGCTCGACCGCGCCGCCGGTACCCGCATCGCCGGTCACCATGAGACGGTATGCGCCCGAGCCCCTATAGCTGTAGACATGGAGGTAAATGTACCCCTCGAGCGTTTCGTTGACCGCGACCTCGATATATTCGTCCTCGGAGCCGCCAGCGGCGGAAGAGGCGATCTGCCGTTCGTTGCTGTCGTACGCTTTGAGGTCGAAGTCCGCGTTCGAGGGGATAATCGTGAGCGTCACCTCGATCGATTCGCCGGCGTAGAGGTAGATCTTATAATAGTCGCTGGGATCCATCGTTTTATTGAGCGTCCCGTCGATCTCAGCGCCGTTCTCGATCTCGTCCGCAGTGCGCCAATGGTCGTTCCCGTCCACGGTAATGGAGGTGGTATCGAGATCGAGCTGGTAGCTCGCCGGGCTGGCCGGCGAATCCAATTGAATGGAGATCTTGACATAGTAGGTCGCGTTATAGGTGGCGATGACGCGCAGTTCCGTGGACGATGAACTGATGTCGGTGCTGTCGATGAAGTCCTCTTCATCGTTATAGACGGCGATCCTCCCCTGCAGATCATCGATCGGTGTCACCGTGGCGATCAATTGATCCGCTTCGGTCCCAACGACGCCGAGCTCGACGGCATAATAATCCTCGGTGTCGACCACTTTCTCGAGCGAATCGGTTCCCGAATAGGGGAGGTCCACCGGTGTGGCGGTCTCGAACTGGTTATCGGTATCGACGGTGACGATCGAGGTCGTTGCGAGGAGCGAATAGTTCGTATCGCCATGGCCGCAATCGACGAGGAGATAGTAATCACCGGCTTCCCGAACGATGTGGGTGATGGTGAGCTGGGTGTGGGAACGGTCACTTTGCCGATAATCGAGAATGGTCAGATTATTGGGATCGCCATTCTCAGCATAGCTAATATAGAAAGTAACGGAATAATCCACCGGCTCAGCGTCGAGCGTCACGGTCGCGTTCAATAGCTTCGCTTGCGTCTCCGAACCGGTCTGCGGCTGCAGCGTCATGACATACCAATCTTCGGGATCGAGACCGTACTCGACGCTATCGGTCACCGTCTGGCCTTCAGTGAGCGGCGTGGCCTCCGTCGCGTCGTTATTGCCGTCGGAGATATATTCCTCAACGGTCACCGTCAGCGAATAATGACTGCTTCCCTCCTGTGCCTCTATTTCGATATAGTGCGTACCGGTTCGGTTGGCCACTCCCCTCACGATAAAATCGTGCTGGTACCCGGAGAAATAATCGTAGCTGTTCTCACTCGCGAGCCTATTGAGGTCCTGGTCAAGAATAGTGACGGAGGCGCGGATGTTCGATTCGAACTGGATATGAGCGGAAATGAGCTGGTCGTGCGCCGATGCATCGATCTGGATCTGGTAAATATCCACAATATCGAATCCGCTGTCGATGTAATCGTCTATGCGTTGGCCAGCCGTGACGGATGTGGCGTTCGCAGGGTCCTCGTTGTTGTCCTTTTCCATCATCCCACAGCTTACGGTCATGGTATAGTCGGCCGTTCCGTCGTTGAGAAGGTACGCAATGTAATATTTCCCCGTTTCAGGGGCGACGAATGTGAGATTGCTGCTCGCCGGCCCCGACGCGAGGATATTATAATCTGTATCGAGGCTATAGACATCGAGCGAAGCGTCCTCGGGGGTGATCGCGGTCTCCACCGTCAAACTCTGCGAACCGTTCTCATCGGAAGTGAGGTTGATCGCATACCAATCCTCGGCATCGAATATCGCGTTGAGATCGTCGGAGAAAGTGTCCCCGCACTCGGTCCATGTCGCATTCTCGGGGTCGTTGTCATCGTCCACTTCGCCCGGCTCGACGAGGTTCACCGTTAGTGTATAGGCACCGCTACCGCCGGTATCGTAGGCTTCTACTACAATATAATGTAGACCGGATTCCTGGGCGACGGCTTGGACCGTTTCGGAATCGGTGGTGGAATACGAATAATCGAGGGGGTCGTCCGCCTGACCCGGACCGTACAGTCCAAGATCGAGGTCGTCGTTCGGATAATCGTCCACCGAAAGGCTGCCCTGGATGCCGTAGCCCTCCGTCACCATGATCTTGTAATAATCGCTCGGGTCGCTCGCTTCGTCAACGGTATCTTGCACCGTGTCGCCGTCCTGGATCGTTGTCGCCGTGGCAAACGAATTATCGGTATCCCGCGTCCGCGTCGCATGGGCATGCGGTATGGCAACGGCCACAATGATCAACATTCCGATGAGCGCAACGGCGATAATGCTCGCCAATCGGGCCCGGTTCCTCACACTCTGTCGGGTCGGGCTCCAATCACTTGATCTGTCGATGGTAAATGTCATATTATCTTCTCCAGCACACTTCCAAACTGACGATCGGCGGATCCGTCTTACCTCATATTGCGGACCCCTGATCGTCTCCTCTCAATATTCTTGCGTCGGTATTTATAGGTTTGGTGGACCGGTCTACCGGCGGTGGTTCGACCCCTGCCTCTTCCTTTGCACATTACACACTGTTACACATGTTACACACATTGCTCGGGCGAGGTGAGCGGGGTGCGCGAGGCCGACCAATGCTCGATCGCCGCCGCCGTTGTCGCATCCAGCGCCTCTGGGCGATAGAAAACGGCGGGCTCGCCCACCGGCGCCGAAACCTCGAACCAGCGCCCTTCGCCATTTTCGATGGTACGGTTGGAGAAAAGATGACACCAGTGCCCGGCGGGGAGATAGATGTCGATGCTATCTCTCCCCGGGTCGAGCACCGGCGCGACCATGAACGCGTCTCCGAACATGAACTGCCATTGCAGCTCATAGACCGTGGGATCGTCCGGATAGTGGAGGAGCGGGTGACGCACGAGCGGGAGCCCGGTGCTGTTCGCTTCGGCGACCATCTCGCTTCGATACTCCGAGAGCGCGCGAAATAGCGATGTGAACCGTGCGAACTGCGCTAATGTGACGGAGTCGGAATAGACCTGATGGTTCAGCGCGCGTTCGTTCGTCTCGTGGGTACGCAAGAGTGCGGTGAACGCCGCCAGCTCGATCCAGCGCCGGTGCAGTTCGGGCGTACGCGTCAGCGAGACGAAGAGATTGTCGACGGAGAGGTAGCCGCCGATGTCGCAATGGTTCAGTGCAAACCCGGAGAGGCCGCTACTGAGGAGCGCAGTCACCACTGTCTTGAGCCCGTCCTGCGCATCCCAGGTAACGGTCTGGTCACCGGTCCAGAAGAGCGTGGTATACGCGGGGCTGTGGGTGAACGCAGACCGACAAAAGAAGAGCGCCTCGCCGAGTTGCCCCGTGCGGGCCAGCGCCTCGCGGTTCAGCCGCGCCCATTCTTCCGGGTACCGGTTATGGTAGGGATCGGGGTCGGCGCCGGAGGCGAGGACGGCATCGGTGGGCAGCGCTTCGCCGAAATCTGCCATCCACCCGGCAACGCCGGCCTCGAGTTGGTCGACCATGAGCTGCCGCATCCATGCTCGCGCGTCCTCGTTCGTTAGGTCGAGCATCGCCGCCTCGAAGCCGCCGTTATCGATGAGATAGTACTCGCCGTCACAGCGTCGGACGAAATAGCCCGCATCGCATCCTTCGGCGTAGAGGTTGCGACCGTCGCGCTTGGCGGATGCGTCGACGAAGTGTGGGTTGAAATAGATGAGCGTGCGGACACCTTCGTTCCGAAGCTCGGCGAGCAATTCCTCCCAATCGGGGTAGCGGGTGCGGTCCGGTACCCAGTTCCACCAGAGGCGGTTGCCGGTGATCGTCTCACGCTCACCGGCCCAGTCCTCGACCCAGACCGCTGTGAGGTCGACCCCCGCATTCCGATACATCGTGACGGTCTCGCGTACCGCCTCCGATCCGCCGTGGACGCGCACCACCGCGCCGTCGTGGACCCAGTCCGGGAGCGGCGGCATCCGGCCGACATGTCCAGTATAGTCCTCCAGTATCTCGCGAGGGGTGGCTCCAGCGAAGAGATAGCCGGAGAGCGTACTGTCGCAGACCTCGAGCGTGATCCGTGAGCGGTGCGAGAAATCGAATAGTGCCCGCTGTGTATTCTCGAGGAGAAGGGCGCGGTTCCGGCTGGTGATGAAGTACGGGACCGGTGCATAGGTGGTGAACGCGTCGCCCGCCGAGCCCGGTGAGACGAGATCGAGAAGCCCCGCGAGCGGTTGGCTGCCGCGACCCAGCCCCTGTTCCTCCACCCATATGGGAACGCGATGGCCCTTGAGGTCGAGGTGGGAATACTGCTCGCCGCAGCCGTAGATATGTTCGGACGGTGGTGATGCGAAGGAGAGCGCGACGCGGGAATCGGCACCCCGCGCTCCGTTCTCCGCCGCCGCGTTCTGGAGCGCGAGCTCGAAACGTAGCTGCGCGTCGCCGACCGCGGTCAATTCCAGCGTATACGGGATACGGTCCCCGAGCCCGATGAGCTCGCCGCTGATCTTAATCGTGTGCTCACCGCTCATTTCCACCACACCGTCCACGGTGCGATCGCAGCGCCCGAGGTCGAACCGGTCGAAGATGAACGAGCCGCGGTTGAATGTGAGGAGCGTTTCAGCCCGTTTCGCGGTGACGAACGGCTCGTCGAACGAAAAGCGGAGGACGGTTCCACCGGGGACGGCGGCGTGTGTTACGGTCAGCCCATGGTCGTCGGCACTGACGCTGAACCCGGATCTTTCGGTCGAGGAATGGGTCCTCTCGGTGTCGACCATCAGCTCGATGCCCGTTGCCAGTGTGGGCGAGACATCCATGGTGCTTTCGTAGCTGACACCGAGCTGACCGAGGAGCGGGAGGAGGATGAGAAGTGCCGCTGTGAGCATGGTGGGGAGCACGCGTTTCGGGTTCGACACGATGCGGTCATAACCGCGGCGAACCGCACGGCGCAATCGGCGCCCCAACCGCGTTCGCCGCTGCGTTTCGTCCGTATGCTCCGTTCCGCGTTCGTCCCTTCCTTCCCCTTCCAACGGCCGGCGCGCATTGAGGATGAACATCGCAATGACGAACCCGAACGCGACGAAGGCGGGCAGATAATAGAACGCGATCAGCCCGCTGGAGAGGAGCCAGAGCGTGAAGACGACACCCGCTGCCGCAACGCTGACGGTGAGCTCGTTGCGGATATCATGCCGAATGATGAGATACATCGCCACCGCGGGGGCTGCATAGAGGGCTAGGCCAAAGATGATGGCGAACCCCCGACTGGTGCCGATGCCGAGCATGGTGCGTGCGGGGATGAGATAGAGCGGCGCGGCGAGGAGCGCGCTGGCGAGGATATAGAGGGCGCCGTGGAACGCGACCGCACGAATGGGTCGCTCCGTTCGCGAAGAGAAGAGCGCGGTGCTGACGAATGCGCCGGTATAGAGGATGAACAGTGCGGTGAATAGGTCGATGTTCGAAAACTGGAAAAAGAGCGCGTACCGGCCGATGAGTGCGACGAAAAGTGAGGGGTCGAACCGTACGAACAAAAGATATCCGATCAGTACGACGGCTGCAATAGCGACCGATCGCCTTCTAGTCGCGTTTTCACACATACTCGCGCGTTGTGCTCCCATCGAATACTCCTCCATCTCACTGTGCCCATGTCCACATCCATGTTCTGTCGTCCATGGCGGCCACGTGCGCCGATTGGCCAACGGCGACCGGTTTCCGGTGCCGTATTCGATAGCGAGCATGTTATTTGAAGGTGGGTGTTGTTTGAAACCCGGTTGCGTCTCCGTTTTACCGTACGACCGTTCGTGGTCCGAACGGAAACGATCGACGGATCGTCGTACTTTCGAGGAGTGGTCCTATAACCGTGTAACCATACAACCATACAACCATGCAACCATGCAACCATGCAACCATGTAACCGTGTATCGTCGCGCATTCTCTCTTTCCACCGACGACAGCCCTAACTTTATGTATAACCTCGACCATGCGCCCGTCTGGTCTGGAGTTGATGATCATGACCGATGAAGAGATCGATCTCGAAGCATACCGATTCAGCGAGTCCCATGAATGGGTTCGTGTCGAAAACGCTATCGCTACCATTGGGATCACCGATCATGCGCAGGAGCAGCTCGGCGATGTCGTCGCAGTGGAATTGCCCGAGGTCGACGAAGTGTTCGACGCAGACGAGGAGGTGGTCCTCCTCGATACGGTCAAGAAGACCGAGCCGGTCTATACGCCGGTCGCCGGCACGATCACGGCGATCAACGAGGAGCTCGAGATGGAGCCGGAACTCATCAACGAGCATCCCTTTACCGAGGGGTGGATGTTCTCGCTCGAGATGGACGATCCCGATGAGCTGGACGAACTGATGGATGCTGCTTCGTACCGCGCGTTCATCGAGCAAGAATCATGAGGTACAAGCCCCGCAACCGCCACCCTACAATAGCCCTACAATAGAATAGTTACGACCCTTAGGATCAGATCACGATCAGATCACGACCCGCGCGCGTCGCCCTTCGCCCTTCGCCCCTCGCCTGCGCCTCTGGCAGAGCTAGAACATTTCCCTCCCCCGCTTCCCTTGCGATACTGGACAGTGTGCGCGAATTGCTCGTGGAGCGGATGTGGGCACATTGAAAGATCTCATTGCATGGGCGACGACGGATGAGCCGCGGTGGTTTACGGTCGCCATATATGAGGGATCCATCACGGCATAACACCATCATACCATAGCACCATAACACCATCTCCTACTGGACATTTTTTTTCGTTGTTTATCCGTTTTCATCGAACGGTGGCCACACAATAATATATCCGTATCCTTCATAGATTTTGAACCGAAATAGGGAGATAGCATGTTTATCGCAAATACTGATGAGGATCGACGCAAGATGCTCGAAGAGATCGGTGTCGACGATGTCGGCGCGCTGTTTGGCGATATCGCAAACCGGCTCCGGCGCGAGGGTGACGATTTCGCTCTTCCCGCGCCGCTGCCCGAACACCGTCTCGCAATGCTCGCGCAACAGATCAGCGCACAGAACCAGACCGTACTCGAGAACGCATGCTTCCTCGGTGCGGGCGCGTACCATCACTATATTCCCAGCACGGTCTGGCACCTCGCAGCGCAGTCCGGCTTTTATACGGCGTACACCCCGTACCAGTCCGAGGCGAGCCAGGGGACGCTCCAGACGATCTACGAGTTCCAGACGATGATCTGCGAGCTGAGTGGGATGGAGATCGCCAATGCGTCGATGTACGACGGTGCCAGCGCACTGGCCGAGGCGATGGTGATGGCGGGGACGATCAAGCGTCGGAAGGAGCGTTTCATCGTCCCGCGCACGATCCACCCCGATCACCGGCGCGTACTGTGGACATATGCGACCGCCCGTGGCTATACGCTGGATGAGATCGATTTTGACGAGAGGAGCGGCTGCGTCGACCTCGACGCGCTCCAAACGGCGATGGATACGGATGTGGCGGCGGTGCTGATCCAGAACCCGAATTTCTTCGGCACGATCGAGGACCTCGCCGCGATCATCGATATCGCGCACGCGCACAAGAGTTTGGCGGTGGTGAGCGTGCTGGAGCCCACCTCATTGGGCCTTTTGACGCCGCCCGGTGCGGCGGGTGCGGATATCGTCGTGGGCGAAGGGCAATCGTTCGGCTCGCCGCTGGCGTTCGGCGGCCCCTATGTGGGTTTCATGGCGACACGCAAGCGCTATCTGCGTAAGATCCCGGGGCGGCTCAGCGGTGCGACGGTGGACCCAGAGGGAAACCGCGGCTATGTGCTCGCGCTGCAGGCGCGTGAACAGCATATCCGCCGCGAACGCGCCTCCAGTAATATCTGTACCAACCATTCGCTCAACGCGATCGCCGCCACCATCCATCTTGCGATGCTCGGACCGGAGGGGCTGCGCGAGGTCGCCGAGATCAGTGCGCGCACGGCTCGTTATCTCCGTGCGCGGCTCTGCGAGCTCGAGGGGGTGCGACCGCGGTTCGAGGGGCCGGTGTACAACGAG
>CAZSUE010000143.1:0-9227 GCA_964609045.1 uncultured archaeon
CTGCGACCCCCACGGACATACCTGTCCGGGGGCGCTGCCGTGGAGCGGAGCGGAATGTGGCGCGTCCGCGTGAAAAAAACCTGCGTCATTGCCTAACCAAAGGGTCGAGCTGAAACTGGCAGCAATTCCAAAATTGGGGTGGGGGGGCTCTGTGCTCCCGTGCAACTTTCGCCAGAAAGTTGTCGGCACGAGACCACCGTTGGTGCTCTGTTCAATGAGGAAGTATCCTCATCTGCTTAGCCTAGATTGCGTAGCAATTTAGGCGCAGCTCGTGCCCTCGTTTCCCGCTCTGTGTTGAGAAAATCTTGCGAACGCTCGCACCCGACTCGGCCACTTGTGTTCTGGGGTCGACAATTGAATATTTTACTGTCAGCCCCAACCGCCGCTCCGCCGCCACGCCACTACGACCACCACCGCGACGACTACAATGGTTCCCGACCTATCTCAGTCGATCGTGCGCGCTGACGCAGGTCTAGAAGCACTGGCCATATTACACGGATGGTGGAGGAGGCGGGACGGAGAAACAGAGCTGATGGGCGCGCAAGTGCGCCTTTGCGAAAGCTCTGTTCCAGATACTATATGGCCGAGCGTCGAGCCGAGCTGAGCTGAGCTGAGCTGAGACATGCCGCGTTCCAATGATCGCTCCTCACCTCACCATGTGTCCGGTTGCAGCGCGTTGGAACGAATCGAGAGCTGCGTCCCCGATCACTCTATCTCTTTGGCATTGGACCGCGGCTATGAGTGTTTGGCAGCGAGCCGAAACGTCTATTCGCGCTACTGGGCACTCGCGCGTGAAACCGCCAATGTTTATTTTTATTGGCCGTGCTCGAACGGCATGACGGTGATATCGCGGATATCGCAATGCGGTGCCTGGGTACAGATCGTGCTGATGAGCCGGCTGATATCACAGACCTCGAGCATGGGCAGCTCCTCGCGGTCCCATTCCCGCTTCCTTCTTGCAAGCTCCTCGGTACTAAACAGATCGGTGGCGATCATCCCGGCACAGAGCGTCGCCACCTTGATCCCGAACTCGCTCAGCTCCTTGCGTATCCCGGAGGAATAGCCCATGACCGCGAACTTCGTCGCGCTGTAGAACTCGCCCTTGGGAAACGCGGTCTTGCCCGATACCGACGCGATGTTGAGGATAAGCCCCCGCTTCTGCGCTTTCATATGCGGCACCACGAGCTTCGTCAGCGCGGCGACACCGAAGATATTCGTCTCGATCATCTGCTGGAACCGGTCGAGGTCGACGGTATCGCATTCCTCGAAATAGGCGATGCCCGCATTATTGATCAGCACATCGATGGTGTCGAATGTGGCAACCGTCTCTTCCACCACCGTCTCGAGGCTGGCGGGATCGGTCACATCGCCCTGGCACACGAGATAGCGCGACCGGTCGTAATGCGGCGCGAGCGCAAACCGGAGCGTCTCGCATTTCGCCTCCGTGCGCGAAAAGGTAACGACATCGAAGCCGTCCGCAAGAAGTTGTTTGACCGCGCCTTTCCCGATGCCTGCGGTACCGCCACTGATCAACGCCGTTTTACGAACCTCTGATGTGTCGACACTATCTGTTTCATCTGTCGTCATGCTGCTCGCTCCCATATCGAATCGATCTGTTCCTCGGTTCGCGGTATACGCGTGACCGCGATCCCCGCTCTTGCCCATTCGCCCAAACGGCAGGTTCGGAGATAGGGCGGCTACGCGCTTGCCGTATCTGGCAGGAAATTGGAGCGCATAGCTTATAGCTTTCGGTCGTGGCTATGGAAAATTCACTCGCATCGGTCGAGCGACGGACAATTGAGTGCGGGGCGCGACGCCGAGTGGCAATACCCAATTGACTATGTCACTTCTCTATCCGCTACCTCGAGCGCTTGGTCCATGATCGCGATGCCCTCGTCGATCTCTTCCTTCGTCGTATTGAGAGGAGGCGCCATGGCGATCACATTACTGGGATTCGCGGTCATAGCGATCATCCCCAACTCGCTTAGCCGTTTTGCCACCTCGAGCTTCGGGTTCGTCCCCGCCCGTATCTTCGCATCCACGCCCATCATCGGCTCGCGCGTCTCACGATCCCTTACCAGCTCGAGGCCGACGAACAGCCCGAGACCGCGCACATCGCCGATGCACGGATGCCGATCGTAGAGCTCGCGTGCACGCTCGAGGAGATAGGTGCCAAGCCGCGCCGCGTTCTCGATCAACCGCTCCTCTTCGTAGATGCGCAGCACCTCGATGGCGGCGCGACAGCAGAGCGCGTGGCCCGCATAGGTGGCACCGTGGCTGAAGAAATTGTCGCGAAAATGATCGCCGATATCCTTTCGCACGATGGATACACCGAGCGGCAGATAACCGCTGGTCAGCCCCTTCGCCAGTGAGACGATGTCCGGTACGACGTCCCAGTGGTCCATGGCGAACCATTTCCCGGTCCGTCCGAATCCGCTCATCACCTCGTCGGCGATGAGGAGCATATCGTACCGATCGCAGATCTCGCGCAGTTTCGGGAAATACTCCGGCGGCGGGACGATGATCCCGTTGGCGCCGGTCACCGGCTCGACGATGATGCCCGCCACCGCGTCGCTCCCGCCCTCGAGCGCGATCACCTCCTCGGTATATTTGAGGCACTGGAGATCGCAGTCCGGGTACTGGAGCCCGAACATACAGCGATAGCAATACGGCTGCGGGACGCGCGCCGTCTCGGTCCCACCGGTGACCTGCGCGCGCTGGCGCGGGTCGCCCGCAGAGAGCGTCATCGAGGCAGCAGTGGCGCCGTGGTAGCTCCGATAGCGCGAGATGATACTGCGCCTGCCCGTGTATTGGTGACAGATCTTGATCGACGCCTCGTTCGCTTCCGTTCCGCCGAGGGTGATGAACGAGCGCGAGAGGTCGCCGGGGGTGACCTCGGCGAGCAGCCGTGCAAGCAGCGCGCGAGGTGCGTTCGAGAAACTGGGTGCGAACGACGCGAGCCGCTTTGCCTGATCGATGATGGCGTCGATGACGCGCGGGTGGCCGTGACCGATATTGTGGCTGACGAAACATGAGCTGAAATCGAGCCGCTCGCGGCCGTCCGCCGTGGTGAACCGCGACCCCTTTGCGCCCACCACACGCGCCGGCGCGGTCTCCGGTTGGTATGACCAGGAATGGAAGATATGATCGACTTCGTATTGGTCCAGCGCCGCATCGTCCGTTGGGATATCCTTTAGTTTCATATCCGTCACCCTCGTTGGTCGGGGAGGGTGATACCGACGCTATGACAAAAAGGTATTGGGTGTGTCGATGGCAAGCGGCCCTGGTCGTTACTTCTGCTCGCATTTTGGATCTCATTCAAATAGCTACTCGAAAATATTCAATTAGGTGAAGACCATTAACTTTTTATAAATTGCAGGTATTATGCATTCTTGGGTGAGAGATGGTGCAGATATCTTCCTCATTCCATAATTCAGATAGATCGCCGTTCCTTTTTTCACGGAGTGGGCCATTAGATGAAAGGCGAGAACAAGCAGAGGTAATGGCGTACGCATATCGCCGTGCGGCGGGTCATTTCTATACCCATAAAGAGCAATATCGTCAACAGATTGCAGCCGCCGAGGTAGCAATAAAAGCGGGTAAAATAGAACAAGTCCGAGGGAAAAAGGAGGTCGCGCGAGGCAAGAATCAACAAGAAGCAGGGGCCCAAATGGTCTCTCTTGGGACCCGTAATCTTCGCGGCGGCGCGATAACGATTATTTCTACAATCCTCATCGGCATCATTTTTATTGCTATTGCAAGGGATTGGTTTGGATTCGGGACGCCATACCCACGTTCCTTAGGAGTTGGTGTGCTTATACTCTTTCTCGGCCCCTTGATTGGAGCGGTTGTCTGTTCCAAAGGACATGATAAACGTAAAAACGGGAAATGGAAAATCAAGGAGGGGAAAAGGAATGTTCTCCAGGGCGAAGCAACAAAGGCTGCCGGTGAAAAGAAAACTAGTTGGGGAAAACGGCAGGTCCAAGGAGCAAAGAAAGCGCTTGCAGCATTACGTCCCGAGCGTAAGATCGCCTTTATTTCTAAAATACATGTTCCGTTCTACCTCGTTCCTCATAACAAAGGCGCCATTGTCTCTGATGGATTATTCAAAGGTGAGATGAAAGAGATCGACGTTGTGAATATCGATACTCGACGATTGAACCTTCAATACCGTTCTTTCCAAAAAGAACACGGCAGATATGTGAAACTAATGGCGGAAAAGCCGATCCTTCCGTTCAATAAAGCGGCAGCATATGATTCCGCTGTTATCGACCTCCATCAGCCCGAAACGAAGATTATCGATTTACTAAAACAGATGAAGACAACATTGAGTAAAAGGAATTGGCGTTCGAAACGCACAGAGATCAATCTCCACCATCCAAAGAGCAAAGCAGCCAGGACCATTCGACGACTGTATCCTTATCGTCACAAGGGGAATGGAGAGCCAATTATTCCAGTTTCGGTCTCGCTTTCAAGAATCAAAAAAACGGTCAACGAATTGCACGGCATTCAACACGCGCTCGGGTCAAGTACGATTTGTTCTGTCCTCGACATCCGGAAGCGAAATATCGAAAAAGATCTCGCCCCTATAGAGCAGCAATTGAATGAGGCAGAAAAGACGCTCCATGATCATTATCGCCAATTCCATGGCCTTATGAAAAGGGCTTCGAAACGATATGTCTGTGCGGATTGCCTCAAAATAAAGAAAAGAGACGATGGTTATGATGATTATGATATGAGGAGTTATATACATAATAGGTTCAGTCTATCTATTGATCTCCTTAGTAAAGAATCGTATGGTGGAAAGACCTCCACATACCAAGGCGCACTTAGTGCAATCCAGGAGCGGATCGAACTCTCCCTCAACGATGCACGGGCAGATCCTTTTATGAGAGCAAAATACCAGCTCGCACAGCTCTCCGCCCATAACGACAGCTATTATTGTCCGGATCATGCTTCCGCCACACGCGTGGTGGGCAACGACTATTTTGCTCCACAATTTGCGGCTACCGGTACAGCCCTCTGGAAAGCAATCTCAGAGCCGGTACGACATCGGGCTTATGCAGAGAACGAACGCGCCATGCATCTCCGCGATAATTTCAAGCTCAAGATGCTGAACATCCTTCCCTATTCGCAGATAGTCACTGAGCTAACTATTCATCGCAATGATTTAGAAACGTCCCTCTTAGAAGCGAAGCGGGTCCTTTCCGCCATTGAGGAGGAATATCATGTCTAACGGCCAAACAACAATCCCATCTTCACTGCGGATTTCAAACCCAAAGGACATTGGTGAAGCGGTCGAAGCGAAATTGAAAAGACATTTCAATAGTCTGAACAAAGCCCTAACAAAACTACAAAAGACCGAAAACCAAGTTTTAAGCGCAAATCGAGAGACCAGCCGTAAACTCGATACGCTCTATCAGAAAATGGATGCAATAGAAGGGGAGGTCAGAAATTTCCAGCACCATATCAGTATGATTAAGCGTGCCCGTGCATCGGCGAAAGTGGAGGCCTCACTCCCAAAACTTGACAAAGTGGTAAAGAAGAATCGCACTATCCGTGAGAAAAAGAGAACGGAAAAGAGATCGATCCAGAAGGAATACGATGAATCCTTCATGGATATACTTAACAATTTCATCGAAGACACGCAAAAACGATCACAACCGTTGGACACGCTTAAGAATGAGTTCGGGTCGCTTCAAACCCTCGTCAACTCCTTTCTATACGATCTCAATGAGTTGGAGCATGCTCATTCTTGGACTTTTAAGAGGCGAGGAGAACATCTCGAGCAGACGTGGAAAGAACTGAAGAATGCATTCGAGGGATTCATTCAGCAACGGAACGCAATTGGCGAACAAATTGATCGATTCAGCGTTCCTTTATCAGTGGTACGGCCCGCTGTTTTCAAAATCCCTTTCTATATCATTGCCTATAGTGATGGAAGTAAAGAAGAGTATGAAGTGCTTCCAATCCTTCAGATTGAAAGCGAACAGTACCTGAAAGCTCCTACCGCTACTCATCCGTATACCGATCATTTCGAGTTCCAAAGCCGATGGTCAATCAACGATCATATTCTCGACGGTTCAATCACTGCTACTTTACTTGATCAACAACGGATCGAGTTTGCGCGGAACCATCCCATCAATGTCAATATCGATGTGACTGAGCAGCAGCTCTCGCAGCTACGGCGAGAGTATGGTTACTGGAATCAAGAATTCGAATATGACCTCGTGAGATCCCTTCGTTCTAATAATCCGATTCTCGAGTCGCACCATAGAAAAACGAAAACAAAAGGCCGACGATTGAAAACAAAGACAAAGCCTGTGATAACTCCCTCGGACCGCTCGAAGAGAGATAAGGATAAAATGAAAACGACAAAAGCCCGGCGGCCAAAAACGAAGAGGGAGTCGAAGCATGTCATAACTCGCTCGGTCCGCTCAAAGAGAGATAAGGGTAGAGCGAAAACGACGTCTGGTGCAATGATGACCTCTGCGGATGAAACAGCTGAGCTTGATCGATGGATTTCAGAATTAGAAGCAGACCTCCAAATGAGAGCTCCCTTAAAAAGAACAAAGGTAGTAAAAGAAAAAGTGCGCCAAGTGCCAGAGCCACTAGAAAAAGTTGGGGCCGACGACCACGAACTTGAGATTTGGTATAGTGAAGGCGCGACGAATGGGTCGGCCGATGTAGCCGACGACGAACTCGAATGGGTGATAGAGGATTGAGCATCCTCCTGTCCAGCGAGCGAGTGATTGAGCGAAAATCGAAATCCCAGATTGGTCTATGGGCGTGACGGTATGGTACCAGAGAAGGATGCAAAGGAGAAAAGCATAAAAAGCACGGTAACGGGCAAGATTGTTGAGACCGATCATCTCACCTATGCGAGAGTTAACTCAGACCAGTTCTGTGACACTCCCCTTGTACCGATGAAACATCCAACGAAACAAATGAACTGGGATATCACTTTAGGAAAAGCGGTGGTCTATAACCCTCCAAAGAGATGCGGGATATTCGGGAACACGATCTATTGTGGCTACGGGTCGAAGATCAACGGCGGGCTTTACGGTCGATCGGAAGTTGTGCTTGAATCTGGTAGAAGCGAAAAGTTGGGAGACGGCCTCATCTACGGCTCAGTGGCCTCAAACGGTACGGTAACGGTCAAATCACCATCCCGTTCTCAGTACCTCGAGGGCGAGATCATGATCGTGGGCGATATTGTTGCAAAACGCGTCAACATTGATGCCCCCGTGAAAATATTGGGAAATATCATCGCCCAAGGCCCAATCGACATGAATGCCCCCAGTATCGTCCATGGAGTCATCTATTCGAAGACCGACCGAATAGTGGTACAAAAAACCACTGCTGCAGCACTGATTGCTGGCAATTCACGATTAAAGAATCATATCCAGGCCCTTAGCCGTTCGGGAGAAAAACTTCAACTGGCATTGCTTAAGGAATTAGAAACACGGCGATCGTTCGAAACGATTCTCGAAAGACTCCAACGCCGACAAGATCTCGAGGTTGTTTCATCGGAGATTTATAAAGCGCTGATAGAGTTGAAGCAATCGAGCTTCATTCGGGAATATACCTCGCTCTCAAATCCCGAGAGGTCTGATTGGGAACTATGCCATGGCATCGAGATTGGGGAGGGGGTTTCTCTGTTCAATCCCACTGCGCTCGTGCTTAACGGCCAATCAGGGTTCCAATCACCGCTGATAGCGGTTAAAAAAGATGTGCGGCTCCTATCCGCTTATTGCTCGCAATGTCCTAACGAGAAGAATCCCATCCACTGTGATCCATTCAACGAAGGGAGATGTAATCTCTATACCCGCATGGATCAGGGAGACCTTCTTTTACTGGGCATGGGGGCAGTCCTCACTACTGCTTGGCGTCAATCCAGTGCTGTGACTGACTTTCTGGCAAATGTTTTCGCAATGATCAAGAAAAATTTGCTTTGGCGAAAGAAAGAGAGCCAGTACAAACAACTCTTTGCCACAATAAGTGCGGATAAAGGGTTAGGTGATGGAGAAAAAAAAGTGAAGCAGGAACTCTTTTTCGATCAACGTCAAGAGTACGTGATGGGGGACAAAGTGGGAACGGGTGCCACCTTGGTCAAGGAATCGGTCCTCCAACGCAGTAGCATCGGTCAAGGCGGTACCGATACAGATAGCGGGGGCGACTCAGTTGAGGTTAAGAACTCAGTGCTTCAACGGAGCAAGATCAGTGACCAACAGAGGAAAAACGGCAGGGCTAGATCAGAAGTCACGATCGAAGATTCAGTTCTCCAACGCAGCCAAATCGATATAGAAGATGAGATTGAGTGGAAGCTGACCCCTCAGAAGGCCAATATTCAAGATTCGACCCTTCAACACGGCCATATCGGTGCCCATGAGAAAGCAGAGGAGAGGAATGAATGGTCAGAAATGGCCGACCCGATTGTTTTAGAGAAAATATATGATGAAGAGGTAGATGATCATGAGGATTGATTGTTATTAACATAAGTTTGCCACATGTATGCGTTTGGTGTTCGTAAAAAGAGTGACCTCTAAATCACCATTCAGTTCTTCATTCGATGTTGGACATGAAGGCCTCAAAGGAATTGTGCGATATCGATCGTCTCGCGGTTCCCGTCCTCGTCGATCTTCTCCACCACCACCGGCAGCCCTTCGCCGAGGTCGGACACGATCGTCTTCTTGGCGAGGTCGAGCATGGCGAGCGGGTTGACGCAGGCTTCCGGCGGAAGCACGCCAGTACTGGTCACCGCACCCTTCCCGATCATCATCGCGCCGAGCGCGGCGGGCATGCCGGTCCCTTCCGCCATGCCGTGGCCCGAAGAGGACATGGAGAAGATATAGGTCCGGTCCTTTTCCTCCGCGTTCCTCCCTTTCAATACGATCTTGAGACACCCGCGCGGCGTGTCCATCCCCGCCTCTTCGAGGAGCCGGTCGCGTTGCGAGAGGATGTACGCCACGGCGAACTCGAGCGGCACGACCGGTGTGCCGTCGACGAGTATCGGCTCCTCGTCGGTGATCCCGAGCCTTACGACATCCTTGATCAGTTCGGCGTACTTCGGCGGGAGCACGAGTCCGAGATTGGTCACGCGCTGGACGCCCTCGATATAGTTCGGGAGCGTGATCGTCTCAGGGTGCGGATAGAGATAGACATCGTAGGTGCCCACATCGCGGAAGGTGGTCGTTTTCTCGTACTTTTGCCCACTGGGCCCGAAC
>CAZSUE010000144.1:0-9069 GCA_964609045.1 uncultured archaeon
TCCCCCGTTCCCCCGTTCCCTCGTTCCCTCTTCACACTTCACACTTCACACTTCACACTTCACACTTCACCCAATTGACATCCCCGGCGAGTAGACCATGGCACCGGGGTCGCCGTAGAGCACGGTCTCGAGCAGGCAGAGCCGCGCGAACGGTCGCCCCGCATCATCCTGCCACTCCTCGGCGTAAAAGGTCTCCTTCGCCGCAGAGAGCGCCGCACCGATAGAGGTCTCACCGTCGAGCAGCTCGCCCCAGAACATCGTCGGCATATCGAAATCACCGTAGCCCCACCGGTCCGGGTCGCCGTCGGCCAGCCCGCCGAAGAACGAGCCCCAGGACTCCTCCGTAGCGCCGATATAGCACATCGCACCCGCATGGATGAACGCCAGCGAGATACAACTGGACGGCTCCATCGCCTGTTCGTTCTCGGCGCCGACCCAGACATACGGCCAATCCAACGCGGACGAGAGACAGCAGGCGCCGAAGACCGGCATGGCGTTCAGCGCGAGGTCCCAGATATCTTCCGCACCGATCCGATCCCAATCCGCGCTATTATCGTGCGTCGAGGTCCAGAGATGGTACCACCCGTCGGGGTAGCCGTGCCCGTCGTAGATGAGCGCGTTCACCCGCTCCATCTGCGCAAGCGCCGACGCCTCGTCGAACGAGTGCGCAAGAACGACTTTCCACGGATGGAACAGCTCGGTATAGATCATGTTCTGCGCAAAGAGCGCTTTCTGGTGCGCCGCGGCACCGGTATCGGAAACGCCACACATCAGCGAGTTGATGATCTCGGCCACATAATAGTCCACCGTGCCCTCGCCTTTGAACTCGTACTCCCAGTACCCGATGCTCCGCGCCACTAATGCCGAGGTGTCCACGAGCGTGGGCCCGATGATCCTTCCGACGTGCAGCTCGTAGGTATAGACCTCGTCGGCGGTCTCGTAGAAGTTCTCCGCCAGCGTCCCGTTGTCCAGCGTCAATTGTATCTCGGTGTCGCTATAATACGCGTCTGTTGCCACATACTCCTCCCCCTTCTCCTCCTGGTCCACGCCCTCGAACCATATCGGACTTTTAAGGTAGAGCATGGGGAGCGCTGCGGGACCGCCGACCAGCGCCACATACTGGAGCGTCCCGCCCGCGTCGGCGAGAAAGAGGCGCGCGTCGTCGATGGCGTTGTCCATGGCCACCGCCTTGCGCGCAATATTCGTCTGATACTCGACCTCGAGCTCGTCGGGAACCGTATCCTCGTCCTCGCCGCGCTCGCCAGCACCGGCCTCGCCCGTACCGAACCCGAGCGCCTGCGTCCAGTTCTGATCCACGGTGTACTCGCCGGTGACCACCAGCGCATGGTAGTGCGCGGCGAGGACGCCGGCGGTGAGCGAGAGCCCATGCAGCATGAGCCGCTCGTCGCGCGCGTCGATATCGTGCGGGTTGGCCACCACGAGATAATCCACCGCCTCCGCCACGACGCCGTCCAGTCCGAGATAAAACTCCCAGAGCGCCGCGGGGGTGGCGAGCGTTTTCACCCCGAACCCCACGTGGCGGTAGTGATCGGGGACATTCTCGCCTACGATGATGGCACTGGTCACACCCATTGCCGCCAGCTGTGAGGCGACCCCCGAGCCGGGATAGATGAGCGGCGCACCCAGCGCGGACGCCAGCGGTGTGGCCTGTAACGCGGCCTCGTAATCCTCCACCATCACCACGAGCCGAAGGTCGCTCCAGTATTGCTTGGCCAGTGCCAAACTCACCGCCGACGCGTCATCTCCGAGGTCGGCCACCGCGATATCCTTCTGGTTCGGGTACTTCGCCGCAACGGCGGGCAACGCCTCGCCGGTGGTGAAGAAAAGCGGGGTATAGTGCCCATCGATAGACCCGCCCCGTGGTTGGTCGGCCGCGACCACGGCGCTCTTTGCCGCACTGGCCGAGCTGTTCGTCGAACGATGATGGTGATGGACCGTCACCGGCGCGAAGCATGCGGCTGCGGCAAATTGCCATTCCTCAGTCGGTTCCAGCGCCACGACGAATGTATCAGTAGGGTCCTTCGGCTGGTTCGTCTCCATCGCGAACGGTTTTTCCACAGCTTCAGGTGCGCGTGGATAGAGAACGACGAACAGCGCGCCGAGGACCAGCCCGGCGACGATACCGATAACGAGAATGCGTTGGTGGAGTTTGGAGAGTGTCATAGATTCACCACTTCAGGATCACTCGAACGATGAACGATGAACGATTGGCGAAAAGTGCAAAATGCGAGGTCGAGACCGAGACCGAGACCGCACTGCGTAACGGGAGAAAACTTCACATCCGGGTATTTATGGTTTATTGTCCATCGTCGATCCAACCAAGTATAGAACAGAAGAGCAACGAACAACTTCGTAAGGACCGGGACGCCCGACCTACGAGCAATAGCATGTTGCGCAGCATGCGCTCGTATCATGCGCGAAACCCTCCGCGAGCGACAGCGAGCGGAGCGTGTTTCATCTCGAGCGTAACGAGCCACAGACCAACCGATCGCGCCAATGGCCGGTCGGCCGCATGCGCCCACGCACAACAAAACACCCAACCTACCCAGTGCTACCAGCCCCACTCGGCCCCCACGCAACCATGCACGCCATCACGCACGCAACCATGCACGCAACCGGGCCTGCACATGGCTGCCCGTACGCGGCCCTGCGCCATCACGCACACGCAAGCATGCACGCAACCGGGCCTGCACCTGGCCGCCCGTACGCGGCCCTGCGCCATCACGCACGCAACCGCCTCAGCGGGCGCCACCCATAACCCATAACCCATAACCCATAACCCATAACCCACTCCCTCTCGATCCGACCACCAATTTACGCTCGAAAAATACGCCGGAGTAAAGAAAAAGGAAAGACCATAAGGAACGAGGCCGTAATCCAGGGCATGGTCGACCCAAAACCGGTTGAGGTGCGTGCGTGGGCCTATCGACCCGAATTCTATTTCATAGAGCAAGATGAAGGGTTGCTCCTCGGTCAGCGCCGCTATTTCCCCGTGCTCGTCGAGCTGCTGAACGATGACGATTGCCCCAAACAGATGGACATCTCCAAGATGCTCAAGAACGCGCTGCGCGAGAGCGTACTCTTCCATCGCTGGCAAGACGCGCGAGCGCTGCATCGGTCGCTCGAAAGAACCGACCGCGCGCACGCAGAACCCAACCCGCTGGTGAACGAGCTTCGTGACTATTGCGCCCCTCTCATCCTCTACATCGATATCCCGTTCGCGGTGGACCGAACCCGCGCCCTCCGCATGGCCGAGGACCTCATGCGGCCCATCGGCAAAACGCGCCCGCTGGAGATACGCCGACGGTTCGATTCCTTCCTACTTCGAGGTCCATCGACCCGCGCGCGGATACCACCAATATCTCTATATCCACCGCGAGACCGGCGCGTTCCACTGGCGGTTCGGTTCGCCCGTCGAGGATGCGGCAACGCTGGCGGCGGCGCTCGAAAAGCACGCCCCCAACAGAACCCCGCCCGAAGACCGACCCTGAGCGGTGGCGGCGCGATGAGCCTCCCCAGGCCAGTGCCGATAAGAACCAGCCTTTTATTAATGAGAAGTTGAATATGATTCTCTATCGCCTCGTCAGATTCATATTATAGTGGACCGGGTTTTCAGCGGGTGGGTGCCCGTTCGATGGGGTCCGCGTATGGATCGATGCAGAAGCAATTAGCTTTGAGGAGTTGTAGAGATTATGTTATTGACGACCGATCATCGTAGATCAGAAGCTATCACCGGCAATTCGGATAGGAATTCGAACGATTGGACCACACGTCAACGGCGCGTCGGACAGTTCGCCATCATACTCGGTATCGGCATCCTCGCCGTCATCCTCCTTCTCCTCTTAACCGCCGACCAAGCCGAGGCCGGCACCTATTCGCTCGGCGCGTTCGGTCAGTCCAGTAAGGCGGTGGGCGATGACGGCGATTACGACTTCTTCGTCACCTATATTCCGGTCCAGGGCGAGTTCAGATCCTATCTTTACAAGGGCGGCTCGTATGCAAAGTTCTACCTCTACGACGAGGACTGGAACTACCTCGCCGGCTACGGCGGCACACAAGAGCCCATGGCGATCAGCCACGAACTCTACGACCTCACCGAAGAAAAGAAGCTCTATATCCTCGTCAAATCGCAAGATGGCTCCGGCACCGGGTTCTCGTATACCGTGTATAACCGCCACGACGCGTACGAGCAGAACGATGTCGAAGCCGACGCCTACCCGCTCGACTACGGTGAGACGAAGTATCTCGATGCGCGCGACACCGATTGGTACACCATCGACAGCAAGAATTTCTACGATGTGGATCTGACGCTGGAACGAGCCGCATCCGCCGATTTCACCGCTACCGTCTATAATGTCACCTCCACCGACCCGCTCTCGCTCAACCAGCTCGATTCGAAGAACACCGCCACCGAGGGCGCCACGCTCTCGTTCACGCTCCCATGCACCGCCATCCACGAACAGTTCTACCTCAAGATCGAGAAGGCGAGCGGTGCCTCATATGCACGGTACCATGTCACGCTCGACCGGCTCGTCGAGGTCGACGACCAGTACGAGACCGACGCCAACGGCAACGACAACGACGACATCTCACATCCCACCACGCTCCAATGGCAACGCAAGACGAGCACCGACCTCTTCTTCAACACCACCGACCTCATCTGCGCCGACGACGATTATTATCGGCTCGATTTCCAGAACTGGCCCGAGGTCGGCCACGCCACCGTCTCCATCTTCTTCAATAATTCCTACGGCAACCTCGACCTCCAGTTCCTCTACCCCAACGGCAATACCATCGGTTCGTCCATGACCTCCGACGACCACGAGGCGGTATGGAAGGACGCGACGAACCAACAATATCTCATCATCCGCGTCTTCCATCGCCATTCACCCTACTGGGTCAAGAACCGGTACGACCTCGCCATCACCTTTATCCGCGAGGACTGGCGTCTCCCCACTCACGACGACCGGCTCGAAGAGAACGACCGATTCGAGGACGCAACGGAGCTTGTGGACGGCACCTACGAGAACCTCATCGTGCGCAACAAGGCCAAGGTCGACGGCGTCATCCGCACCGACCTCAACGACCCGGACTATTATCGGGTCTGGCTCAACCGCACCGACTCGCTGCGCGTCTTTCTCGGGTACCCGCTCGTATCGCTCGACGACGACGATCGGCTCCGGCTCACGCTCCTCGACGCGTCCAATAGCACCATCGCCACCTCATACACATCGGAGGAGAACGAAGAGATCACCCATACCGCGCAGTACACCGGCTGGCACTATATCAAGGTAAAGAGCGAGGTCGATAACGCCTATACCACCGACCACCGGCTCGAGGTCCACCTCGACGACCGGTTCGAGGAGAACGACCACCGCGCGGATGCCAAGCCCGTCGGCCCCGGTATCTACGAATACCTCTATGCCAAGGACAGCGACTGGTATGAGATCTCGCTGGACGCCAACGAGGCGCTCATGGTACGGCTCGATTTCACGCACGGCAAAGGCGATCTCGATATGATACTCTACAATGCATCGGGTGCCCCCGTCGCCTATTCCATGGGCGTCGACGATACCGAAGAGCTCTCCGTGCGCACCGATACCGCCGCCACCTACTACCTCCGCGTCTTCAACTGGACCAAGTTCGACCACAACCGCTATAATATGTCGATCCTCCTCGACGACCGCTACGAAGAGAACGACGCGCTCGCGCTCGCCACGCCCATCTCCATCACCGATATCGTGCTCGAGACCGACGGGTTCTTTCCCTTCCTCTACTGTGCCGACGACGATTTCTATTCCATCCCCATCCAGCCCAACGAAGAGCTGGATGTCATCATCGGCTTCGAGCACGACGACGGCGACCTCCAACTCGAACTCTACGGCCCCGACGGCACACTCCTCGCCAATTCCACCTCCACGACCGATGCCGAATCGATCTCCATCATTTTCGGGCCCGCAGGCGGCGGCACATACTATATCCGCGTCTTCGGCAAACGCCCCACCACCTATGCCGCCTATTCCATGCGCATCATCATCGACGACGGGTACGAGGACAACGAACAGCTGCAATGGGCCGCACCGCTGGGACCGGACGAGTACGACATCACGCGGCTCTGGATGACCGATCAGTACGATTATTACAAACTGTCATCGCTTACCGCCGGCGACTTCCTCACCGTCAAGATCGGGTTCCTCCATAGCGCGGGCAACCTCGACCTCGCGTTCTTCGACGCCGCGGGCGATGAACTGACCAATAGTACCAACACGACCAATTACGAAGAGTTCGCCATCATATTACCCACCAGCGGTACCTACTATATCATGGTCAAGGCGCCGAACTTCGATATCAACGCATATTTTCTCGAGATCAACCGCTCTGCGAACAACCCGCCGGAACTCGAAAGCGGTGCGGTGGCGCCGCCGTCCGGCATCGCCAACGACACCGACATCACCTACACCGTCGTCTACACTGACCCCGACAATGAGGGGCCGGAATTTGTCGCGGCCATCACCGACCCGGGCGAATCGTACGAACGCAACCTCACCATGTCGCTGGACACCAACGCCGCCGCCACATTGCAGAACGACGATTATACCGACGGCGAGCAGTATACGGTGACCACCACCCTCGACGAGGCCGGCACCCATACCTACCGCTTCAAAGCGAGCGATTGGTTCCTCACCACGCTCTCGCCTCTCAAGAGCGGGCCGCAACTCGACCCGCCCGCGAACAGCCCCGAGCTCCTCTCACCCGGTGTCACGCCCACCCACGGCAGACGCGACGCCACCTTCACCTATTATGTCACCTACAAGCACCCCGACGGGTACGAACCAACAGAGGTGAATGTGACCATCGACGGCGGTGCGACCTACCCGCTCGTCAAGGACGACCCGTCAACCGATTATGCTACCGGCGTGCGCTACGCCTACGATTATACCGGCGCGCTCGACCGCGACAGCGCGCATACCTACCAGTTTTGCGCCGAAGACATCAACGGGAACACGGTCCAGACCGGTACGAAGAACGGCCCCACCATCGACAACTCGCCGCCCACGCTCGGCGACGAATCGATCGCGCCCCAATCTGCGCTCTACGGCGAACGCTTCACCTTCAATATCAACTATACCGACGCCGACAACGACGCCGGCAACCTCTCCATCACCATCGACGGCGTCTCCTATCCAATGGCGCACAACGATAGCGCAGCTGGAACACTGGGCGACGGCGACTATACCAACGGCGAACAGTATGTGGCCGTACCCGATGTGGTCCTCGATGTGGGCACGCACCAGACGATATTCTACGCCGACGACCGCCACGGCGACACCACCGACCGCGGCCCGCTCTCGCAGCCGGAGGTGCTCGCAGATACCCAGCCCGCGCTCACCGACCCTGCGGTCACGCCCGACGGCGGACCCAGCCAAACAGCGTTCACCTATTCCGTCGTCTATACCGACGCCGACGGTCACGCGCCGGCAGAAGGGTTCGAGGGCGATGTCGACCCCGCCACCACCGAGGCGCCGCTGAACCGGCTCGGATGGTACCGGGAGATGCTCGTGGAGGGCGAGCACTCCACCCCGCGCTGGTATATCCGCGGCGCGGACGGCGGCGGCTACCCCAATTGCAACCCGCACAGCGGCGAT
The DNA here is from genome assembly GCA_964609045.1 of uncultured archaeon. Classification (GTDB taxonomy): domain Archaea; phylum Thermoplasmatota; class Penumbrarchaeia; order CAZSUE01; family CAZSUE01; genus CAZSUE01. The sequence continues at coordinate 7,668 of CAZSUE010000144.1, forward strand.
AATATGGTACGGTTCAATTCGTACTGGTCCGGCCCCGACGCGCGGTCGCGGCTGCAGACGCGACTCTTCAACCTCCCCGCCGACGCCACGGAGATGTCCTTCTGGATGTTCCACTCCACCGACGCACCGAGCAAGAGCGATCGGGTGGAGGTCCAGCTCTCCACCAACAACAATACTTTTACCACCCTCCCCAATGCGACCTTCACGCGCGTCGCAACCGAGAGCGGCTGGCAGATGCACCGGGTCGATATCTCAACCTATGCGGGCCAATCCGTTGCCATCGCGTTCCTCGGTATCGGCGAGTACGGCTACAATATCTATCTAGACGATATCATGATCCCCGGCGCGTTCGCGCCCACCCTACGCATCAACGATAAAGGGTACCGGATGATACCCAACGCATCCGCAACCGGCACGCTGGGCGACGGCGACTTCACCAACGGCGAGCAGTTCGTCCACACACACTCGCTCGTCGGGGGGGAATACACCTACCTCTTTGCCGCGTCGGACGGCTACAAGACGACCAAGACCGCCAGCATCGACGGGCCCAGCATCACCAACACCCCGCCGACGCTCACCGAGACGACCGCACGACTCAGCCCCACCAGCGGCACGCCGTGGAGCGTTTTCTACTATAACATCACCTATACCGATATCGACGACGAGGCGCCCACCGTCGCGCGCGTCGTCATCGACGGCACACCACAGACCATGACGCGCATCAGTGGCGCGGCGCTCACCGGCATCCAGTATAGCTACAACCGTTCCTCCCTCGACGCATCGGCGCATACCTACTTCTTCGAGTTCTCCGACGGAACCGCCACGGTCACCGACCCAGATAGCGGGACATACGACGGCCCAAGCATCAACAGCCCGCCCACGCTCACCGATGCGTCGGTGACGCCCGCCGCAGGGAATACCTCCACGAGCTTCACCTTTTCCATCAACTATACCGACGCCGACAACGACCCTGCGCTGGCAACCGAAGGGTTCGAGACCGCCGTACCGCCCACCGGTTGGACCGAAGCGACCGTCAACGATGTCGGCGGCGGGCTCGAGACCGTGGACTGGCGGCAGGATACTGAAGGCGAGCATCCCGCATGCATGCCGCATACCGGCGACGCCATGGCGAAGTTCAATTCGTACTCCTGCGCCGCCGGTTCAACCGCGCGGCTCATCACGCCAACTATCACATTCGGCGACTCGGCCCAGCCAGCCGTCCAGTTCTGGGTCTATCATTCGACCAACTTCGCCGACCGCGACGACCGCATCGTCGTCGAGGTCGAGGACCAGTCCTCCCCGGGAACCTGGACGGAGGTGGGGACGGTATCGCGTCATGCGCCGCGCAACGGATGGCGACCACACAGCCTCGACCTCGACGCGTATCAGGGCACCACGGTGC